>DATDED010000357.1:0-6512 GCA_036523455.1 Gemmatimonadales bacterium | reverse complement strand
GTGCAGCGGCCGTGTTGGCTGTTCACGTGCCCCTCGGCGGACGTGCGTATCGATCGCCTCAAGGTCGCCGGCGGGGAGGTGTTCGCCGGCCTCGGCGATTCGCTCGCTGCACGCGTCAGCGAATGGCTGACGGGCTTCCCTGATTTCAGCGTGGCCGGTCCCGCTTTTCAGGGGCGTGCGACGACGACAGTCAGTGGCTCTGCCACGGTGGACTCAGGAGGGGGGCTCCGCATCCAGCTCCGCATGCCCGGCCAGCAGATCGTCGCCCTGTCGACGCGGCTCGAGCAGTGGCATGCCGCCGCCGAGATGCTGGCCGACACGCTGCTGGTCCGGCTGTTCAGATCGAGCCCCCTCGATGCCGAGCTGCCGGTGCGGGTACTGCCAAGGGACCCGGAGGGACTCCGGTCGTTCCTCGTGGCGGAGAAGGCGTTTGCGCGGGCCGACTGGTATTCAGCGTGGCGCGGGTACGGCGAAGCCGCCACAGTGGATCGGACGTGCGCGTTGTGCTTCTGGCGCCACGCCGAGGTCGCCCGGTTCTTCGTGCTTCCACCGGACACCGCGGACGCGGCCGAATATCGTGCGCGTGTGAACGAGTTTCCTACGAACTATCAGACGCTGATTCGTGCCGAGCTGGTACCGCTGCATTCCCGGCTCGACTCGCTGTACGCGTTGGCCCAGCGCGCCCCCACGTTCCTGTTCGGTCGCTTCCGGTGGGCCGATGAGTTGCTGCATCGCGGGCCGCTGGTCGGGCAGCCGCGGCTGCGCGCATCGACGGGGTTCACCAGGGCGACCGAGATCCGGCGCGATTTCGTTCCCGCCTGGGAGCATCTCGCCTGGTTGTGGATCGCGGAGGGCAACGAGCGGGATGCCACCGCGGCGCTCCGTACGCTGGACGGGCTCCCACTGCCAGGTGCCGAGGAGATCGGGATGCGCGACCTGCTGCGGGTTGCCTATGCCTGGCGGTTTCTCCCGGCCCCGCTGGCGGAGTCCCAGACCAGGGCGGCGCTGGACGCGCCCACAGGTCACGCCAACGAACACCTCGACGCGGGAGCACGTTATCTCAACCACTTCGGCGCTCCGGTGGGCGCCGTGTGGCTCGGCGAGCAGCTCGAGGCGCGTGGCTACCGGCGGATCTCGGCCATGCTCGCCCAGGTGTTCGGCGACCTGAGTGTGGGGCGGCCAGAGCAGGCGCTCCGGGTCCTGACCCGGGCGGTCACGGCGTCCGGCGACCCCGGTCTCGAGGTGCTGGACGGCGAGATCGCGGCCATGCTCCTGATGTTCGATCGGGATTCCATCGCCGCGGCAGCCACCTGGCGTCAGGTCGACAGCCGACTGGGCGAGATTTCGCAGGGGCTTCCAGCGAATCTGCGCCCGCGGGTGGCGTGGATGAGAGCGATGCTTGCGTGGCGCTTCGGAGGCACCCCCCCGACCGTGCCGGCCGACATCCCGGCTCCGCTCGCCGGGTTGCTCGAAGCGTCCGATGCGGCGGCCCGCAGCCGGTTCACTGAAGCGCTCGCGAAGAGCCAGTCCCTCCTGCGACTCCCGGCCAATAGCCTCGGCGATCCGTGCCTGCGCACCGTGTTGCACCTGCTGCGCGCCGAGTGGCAAATGCGCGTCGGGCAGCGGCAGCTGGCCGATCAGGAGTTGCTGTGGTACGAGAACTCGGACGCCGTGGGATTCCCGGACGGCGATCCGCAACCGATGGAGCTGGATTGGGCGTTCGGGACGCTGGCACGGTGGTGGCGCGTGCGGTTGGGTACTTCGGAAGAGACGCGCTGTACGCTCGCGCGAGAGGTGGCGACGTTGTGGGCCGGTGCGGAGCCGTCCTATGCCGCTCGTGTCGACAACGCGCGGGCGATCGCACGCAGCTGTCCGGAGCCGGCGTCGTGATCGACGCCAGCCTGCTGGGCCCGGTCCAGATCAGCGTGGACGGCAACGCGCCGCCCCCCGAGCTGCTGTGGCGCAGAAACCTCGCGCTGCTGATCTACCTCGCCTGCTCCCCCAAACGGAGCCGTACGCGTGAGCACCTGACCGGCCTGTTGTGGCCCGACAAGGCCGAGGAGAAGGCGCGGCAGTCGTTGCGAGAGGCGCTGTCCAAGATCCGGGCCGCCGTGGGCGAGGCGGGAGTCGAGACGGTGGGGGATCAGGTACGGCTCGCTGCGGGAGCCGTGCGGCTGGACACGGACCGATTCCAGGCGCTGGCGGCGGCTGGAGATTGGAGCGGCGCGGCGGCGATCGTGGCCGGGCCATTTCTCGAGGGCTTTGTGGTTCCCGGCGCCGGGACATTCGAGGAGTGGCTCAGCGCCGAGCGGCGAGAGTGGAACGCGCGCGGCGTGAACGCGCTGTTGCGGAACGCCCAGGCGCAGCTGGATGGCGGCGGCCTGGAAGCCGCTCAGAGCGCCGCCCGTCGCGCCGTGGCGATGGCCCCCGAGTCCGAGCCGGCGGTGGCGATGCTGATGCGGACGCTCGCGCTCGACGGCAATCCTGCGGAGGCGCTGCGGGAATACGAACAATTCGCGTCCCGCCTTCGCTCTGAGCTGGGGACCAGACCCAGCGCGTCCTGCGCCGCCCTGGCCGAGCGGATCCGCAGCACCCCGGGAACGGGTGGCGCGCGAGTGCGCGGGACGCCCGCGAACGCGCGCCGCGCGCCGCTGGTCGGACGCGGGGAGGAGCTGGAACGGCTGCTCGATGTGTGGCGTCGAGGGCGGGACGGCAAGCGAGCGGCGGGCGTCTACTTGATCGGCGACCCGGGAGTGGGAAAGACCCGACTCGCCCAGGAGCTCACGCAGCGGCTGCGGCTGGAGGGAGCGGCGACCACGGTGATTCGGGCGGTCGAGAGCGACGTCGCGACACCGTGGAACGGCGTGCTCGGTCTGGCTCGCGGCGGACTACTCGAGGCAGCCGGAGTTGCCGGCGCCGCACCCGCCGCCCTCGCGTGGTTCGCGGAGCGCATCGTGGAATGGGCCGAGCGGTTCCCGGCCGCACGGAGCGGAGGCGCAGTCGAAGCGCCCGCGCGCGCGTTCAGCGAAGTCCTGGGAGCGGCGGCGGCGTCGCAGCCCGTGGTGCTCGTCGTAGACGACGCCGAGCACCTTGATCGCGACTCATTGCTGGCGCTCGGCGCGGCATTGCGCGATCTGGCCCACAGTCCGCTGTTCGTTTTGTGCACCACCAGCGGTGCGGCGGCGATCCCGGAAGTGGACGAGCTCCGTTCGCAGTTCGGGCGTGACGTGGACGGCGTCGTGCTGCGCCTCGCCCCGCTTGGCGCCGCCGACATCAAGCACCTGGCGCGCTGGGCGGTCCCGGAGTTCGACGAGCCCGCACTCGATCGCCTCACCCGGCGGGTGAGCACCGACTCGGCGGGCCTCCCGCTGCTCGTCGTCGAGCTCCTGAGTGCCGTTGCCGGGGGACTCGATCTGGAGCGGATCCATGGTGCGTGGCCCGAGCCGCTGCGGACGCTCGACCAGTCCCTGCCCGGCGATCTGCCCGAAACGGTCGTCGGGGCCATTCGCGTCGGCTTTCGCCGCCTGAGCCCCCCTGCGCAGCGCGTCCTGCAGGCGGTGGCCGTCCTCGAGGGGCCCATCGCGCCGGCGCGACTGGCGCGTGCCACGGGGCTGGCCGCGGGGGAGGTCGCCGAGTCGCTCGACGAGCTGGAATGGAGTCGGTGGCTCACTGCAGACGCCCGGGGGTACGGATTCGTTGCCCGTATCGTGCGGGAAGTCGTCAGGCAGGATCTGGTGCTGAAGGGTCAGCGCCAGCGACTGCTGGAGGCCGCCGGCCCGGCCTGACCCTGGGGTAACTCGGCGCTCGGTATGACGGTGAAATCTCCGGCTGGAGGACCATGACATGAAACGCATCATCGCTCTCATCGTCACGGCCGCGTTCCAGGGGCCGACGGTGGTGGAGTACCAGCTGCCGCGCAGCGGCGCGTTTCCCCACGACCCCGCGGTGGGCAAGGACGGGATCGTATGGTACACGGACCAGCGCAACAGCTACATCGGCCGGCTCGATCCGGCCACGGGGAAGGTGACCGACTATCCCACACCCACCCCCGCCTCCGGACCGCACGGCATCATCGTGGCGCCCGACGGGGCGGTGTGGTACACGGGAAACGCCAAAGGGCTGATCGGCCGCGTGGATCCGGCGACGGGAACGATCAAGGAATTCCCGTTGCCCGCGGACGTGGGGGATCCGCACACCCCGGTCTACCATGACGGGAAGATCTGGTTTACGGCGCAGGGGGCCAATCGCTACGGTTGGCTCGATCCCGCGAACGGCACGGTGAAGACGTTCCCGCTGTCTACGCCTCGCGCACGTCCGTACGGTCTGGTCGCGGGGCCGGACGGCTTCCTGTGGATGGCGCTGCTCGGGACCAACAAGGTCGACCGCATCAACCCGGCCGACGGCACGCTGAAGGAGTACACCTTACCCAACTCCGGCGCTCGGCCGCGCCGGCTGCAAGTGGATGCGAAGGGCATCGTCTGGTACAGCGACTTCGCCCGCGGCTACCTCGGCCGGCTGGATCCCGCAACGGGGCAGGTGCGTGAGTTCGCGAGCCCCGGAAGAGACGGCAGCGGACCCTATGGCATCGCGCTGGGCACGGACGGCAAAATCTGGTACGACGAGTCGGGGAAGAACACCATCGTCGTATTCGATCCCGCGACCGAGCGCATGCAGACGGTGGCGATCCCGACCGCGGGGGCGATCGTGCGCAACGTAACGGTCGACTCGACGCGCAACCGCGTGTGGCTGGCGCTCAGTGGGACGCAGCGGCTGGGCCGGATCGATCTGAACGCTGCGCGTTAGCCGCCGCGTCACGGCTCCCCGGCGAGCCAACGGGTCCGCAGCGACCGCTGGCTCGTCGTGGCGCCGGGAAGCTCCTCGAGCCGTACCGTCGGCCGATCGTAACCTGAGACCACCACCGTCGCACCGAACGCGCCGCTCGCCCGGGCGACTTCTACCCGCACCGTGTCGCCGATGCGCAAGCTCCCGAATATCCGGCGGAAATCCGCCATGCCGGCGAGCGGCGCTCCGTTCACCGTAACGATCCGATCGCCGGTGTGCAGGCCCGCGCGGTTCCACACACTCGTCGGGTTCCAGAGCCGCAGGCGCAACGCACCAGCGCCCTCGGAAGCCCAGGCGAAGACGCGCAGGTCGGCGACCGGCCGCCCGTCGGGACTGGTCGCGGGCACCCAGGCGACGCTGGACCGCAGGCCGATCAGGGCGAGATACCGATCGAAATCGACCGGGTTGGCACCCCGCACGTAGCGATCGAAGAACGTTCGGACCGCGCATCCACAGACGTCCGCTACGGTGCGCTCGAGGTCGGCTCCCGTGTAGCCGCGCTCTCCGGAAAACCGCTCCAGCGTCGCCCGGACGACGTCGTCGAGCGAGCGACGTCCGGCGGTGGCGTCGCGCACCACGAAGTCGAGCATCGTCCCGAGCAGCTCGCCCTGGAGGTGCGTGCTCGCGCTGTAGTCGCCGAGAGCGCCGGGATCCGCCCCGTAGGCGACCACGCTCACGCTTTCAGCGGAGAAGCGCGCGGGACCAGGATTCGCCAGGTAGCGGGCGATCAGTCCCTCGAGATGCGCCGCGCGGGTCGACTCGCTCACGGGAAGTCCCGCTCGCCGCCGCAGCAGGTCGGCGTAGAGCATGGTGATGCCCTCCCCCCACCACAGCCCGCGCGAGCGCGGCGGCGTGCGGTAGTCTACACCACCGTACTCGACCGGGTGGATGCGCACCAGGTTCCAGGTGTGGAAGTACTCGTGCGACGCTTCGCCGAAGAAGTCGGTGAGATCCTCGGCCAGCTGCCCGCTGGGAGCGCCGAGCGAGACGGAACTGGAGTGCTCCAGCGATCCGACCGCCCCATCCTGGATCTGGAAGGTGAAGTCGCGATACGGCGGGCGGCCGAACAGCGCCACCGCCTGCCGCGCGAACCGCTCGAGACCACCGACCAGCGCGGCGGTATCGAACGGCTGCGCATCCGGCAGCGGCCAGTAGACCACCCGGTGCGGGACGCCGTCTACGGCGAAGCGCCAGCTGCGGAACCGCCCCGCGAGGATCGGGCAGTCCACCAGCACGCCCACACTCGAAGCGAAGAACGTCCGGGGGTCGGCGGTGGGCTCGAGGCCCGTCGCCACGTCCCATCCTCCGGGCAGGTCGAGCGTCACGTACGCGGGAGCGAGCTCGGCGCCGACGACGTATAGGAAGGAGTGCGGTCCCCCGACCAGGCCCCCCGTGGGCGCGAGAAACGGCACCCACGCGGAGCGAAACCTGCCCTCGGCCGGGGGGACCTGCAGCCGGTACCGTGCGACCCCGGCTCCACCGGGAATCACCACGCGCCACAGCGCGCTGTCCTGCCGCAGCGCGGAGCCGACACCGGCCGCGCTCTCGACCCGGAGGTCGCGTACGAAGCGCCAGTAGCGGTCGTCGTATTCCGGGTGCGCCACCATCGCCAACCGGACCGTGTCGCGCGCGTTGCGGATCCGCATTTCCACGTCGAACCCGGAGAGATC
>DATDED010000356.1:0-28568 GCA_036523455.1 Gemmatimonadales bacterium | reverse complement strand
TACGATTCGTTTACCTACAACCTGGTGCAGTACCTCGGGGAGCTCGGGGAGCAGCCGGTCGTGTACCGCAATGACGCGCTGGACGTGCCCGACGTCCTCGCGCTCAAGCCCGACGCCGCAGTACTGTCTCCCGGTCCCGGCATCCCGGGGAAGGCGGGCATCCTGGTCCCACTCG
Organism: Gemmatimonadales bacterium; assembly: GCA_036523455.1. Taxonomy (GTDB): domain Bacteria; phylum Gemmatimonadota; class Gemmatimonadetes; order Gemmatimonadales; family GWC2-71-9; genus DASTHG01. The sequence goes on along the minus strand of DATDED010000356.1, from coordinate 28,393 downwards.
TCCGGGCGCTCGCGGGCCAGGTCCCGGTGCTCGGCGTCTGCCTCGGACACCAGGCCATCGGTGAGGCCTTCGGCGCACGGGTCGTGCGCGCCGACCGCCTGATGCACGGCAAGACGTGCCCCGTCGAGCACCAGGATGACGAACTGTTCGACGCCATCCCCTCGCCGTTCACGGCGATGCGCTATCACTCCCTGGTCGTCGAGTGGGCCGGGCTGCCGCACGACCTCATCGTGACGGCCTGGGCCGGGGACCGCGGCCGTGGCGGAGAGATCATGGCGATGAAGCACCGCCAGTTCCCGCTCTATGGCGTCCAGTTCCATCCCGAATCGATCGGCACCGAGTACGGGAAGCGGCTGCTGGAGAACTTCCTCAAGGTGGCCCACGCGGAGGCTTAGGGGGTGTAACCCCCGTCACTTGTCGCCACGGCACAGATTTTGTATCTTGGCCTGTGCCCGTCCTTGGCGTCATTCCTGCTCGGCTGGGCTCCAGCCGCCTGCCTCGCAAGCCCCTGCGCCTCCTCGCCGGTGAACCCCTCGTCCTCAGAGTCGCCCGCCGCCTGATCGAGCTCGACGTGTGTGACCGCGTCGTGGTCGCCACCGAGGCGGACGAGATCGCGACCGTCGTGCGGCAGGCCGGACTGGAAGCGACACTCACCGCGGCGAGCCATGAAACGGGTACCGCGCGTGTTGCAGAAGTCGTTGACAAGCAAGAGTATAGGGCCTTCGACCTCATCCTGAATGTCCAGGGCGACGAGCCCCTCGTCGCCGCCGCGGCGGTGCAGGGCACGCTCGGGCGCTTGCGCGCCGGCGACCCCATCGGGACGGCGGCAGGCACCCTGGATGGGCGGCTCGCTGCCGACCCCAACCGGGTCAAGGTCGTGGTTGGCCCCACCGGCCGCGCCATCTACTTCTCCCGCGCGCCGGTCCCGTTCGATCGCGACGGCGCGGGCGAGGTCGTCTACCATCAGCACGTCGGCGTCTACGGCTACACGCGGGAGGCGCTGGAGCGCTGGGTGCGCCTGCCGCCCGTGCCGGAAGAGCGGTGGGAGCGCCTGGAGCAGCTGCGGCCGTTGCTGCACGGCATCCCGATCGGCGTGGCGCTGTTCGACGAAGCGCCGGCGCCGGGCGTCGATACGGCGGAGGATCTGGAGTGGGTCGAGCAGGTCCTGACCCGTCACACGAGGGAGGTGAATTCGTGAGCTCGACGAAGTACGTGTTCGTGACCGGCGGGGTGGTGAGCTCCCTGGGCAAGGGCATCGCGGCGGCCTCGCTGGGCCGTCTGCTCGCCGAGCGGGGCCTCAAGGTCACGATCCAGAAGTTCGATCCCTACATCAACGTCGATCCCGGCACCATGTCACCGTTCCAGCACGGTGAAGTGTACGTGACCGACGATGGCGCGGAGACCGACCTCGACCTGGGCCACTACGAGCGCTTCATCGACCGCTCGCTGTCCCAGGTGAACAACGTTACCACCGGCCGGATCTACCTCTCCGTCATCACCAAGGAGCGCCGCGGCGAATACCTCGGCTCGACGGTGCAGGTGATCCCGCACATCACCGACGAGATCAAGTCGGCGATCCGCCGCCTGGCCCCCGATCACGACGTGGTCATTACCGAGATCGGCGGCACCGTGGGCGACATCGAATCGCTGCCGTTCCTCGAGGCGATCCGGCAATTCCGCCAGGATGTGGGACGCGAGAACACGCTGTTCATCCACCTCACCCTCGTCCCTTACATCGCCGCCACCGCCGAGCTCAAGACCAAGCCTACCCAGCACTCCGTGCGGGAGCTCATGCAGATCGGAATCCAGCCCGACTTCCTGATCTGCCGCACCGAGCGGCCGCTCTCCGAAGAGCTGAAGCGCAAGATCGCGCAGTTCTGCAACGTGGATTTCGGCTGCGTGGTGGAGAGCCCCGACGTGCAGACGATCTACGAGATCCCGCTGCGGCTCAACGAGCAGGGCCTGGACAAGGAGGTCTGCAACCGGCTGAAGCTCGAGACGAAAGAGCCCGACCTGCGCGCCTGGAGCGCGATGGTGGACAAGATCCTGCATCCCGAGCGCCGCGTGCGCATCGCGGTGGTAGGGAAGTACACCGAGCTGGCCGACAGCTACAAGAGCGTCAACGAAGCGCTGATTCACGGCGGCATCGCGAACCAGTCGGGGGTGGAGCTGCAGTGGATCGCCTCGGACCGCTTCACCGACCAGGAAGCCGCGGGTGAGCTGCTCGCTCCGTTCGACGCCTTGCTCGTTCCCGGCGGGTTCGGGGTGCGCGGGGTGGAGGGGATGGTCGAGGCGATCCGCTGGGCGCGCGAGCACCAACTGCCGTTCCTGGGGATCTGCCTCGGGATGCAGGTGGCGATCATCGAATTCGCCCGGGACGTCGCCCACATCCCCGACACCAACTCGAGTGAGTTCGCCCCCGAATGCGCCAACCCCGTGATCGGGTTGATGTCGTCGCAGCAGGGCATCCAGGAGATGGGCGGCTCCATGCGCCTCGGCGCCTACCCGTGCCGGTTGCGGCCGGGATCGCGCGTCGCCCAGGTCTACAATGCGACCGAAGTGAGCGAGCGCCACCGCCATCGCTACGAAGTCTCCAACGCCTACCGCGACGTGCTCGCCGAGTACGGCATGCGCTGCTCGGGGCTTTCCCCCGACGGGTCGCTGGTCGAGATGATCGAGCTGCCGGATCACCCCTGGTTCATCGGGTGCCAGTTCCATCCGGAGCTCAAGTCGCGACCGATGCGGCCGCACCCCCTGTTCGCCGGCTTCATCGGCGCCGCGCTTTCCCGCCGCACCGCCCGCCCGGTGGCGGCCGGCCTCCAGGCGCCCGTGGCCGCCCGCGCCACCGGCTGACATGCCCCAGTTCGGCGACGGCTCCGCCCCGTTTCTCATCGCGGGGCCCTGTGTGATCGAATCCGACGCCCTGAATCTCCAGGTCGCCGAGGCCCTCGTCACCCTCGGGGCACGGACCGGGCTGCACGTCATCTACAAGGCGTCGTTCGACAAGGCCAACCGCTCGCGCCTGTCGGCCGCGCGCGGGCCCGGCCTCGAAGCGGGTCTGCGGGCGCTCGAGCGGGTGCGGGCGGCGACCGGCCTCCCGCTGCTCACCGACGTCCACGAGGTGGCCCAGGTGGCCGCCGCGGCGGAGGTGGCGGACGTGCTCCAGATCCCCGCGTTCCTGTGCCGCCAGACGGATCTGCTGATCGCCGCGGGAAAGTCGGGGCGTCCGGTGAACGTGAAGAAGGGCCAATGGATGGCCCCCGAGCAGATGGCGGGTGCCGTCGAGAAGGTCCGCGGCGGCGGCGCGCCGGAGGTGGCCGTCACCGAGCGCGGCACCTTCTACGGGTACGGCGATCTCGTGGTGGACATGCGCAGCTTCGCCCGGCTGCGCGCCGCGTGCGGCACGCCCGTGATCTTCGACGCCACCCATTCGGTACAGCAGCCGGGGCAGGCCGCGGACGGCGCGAGCGGCGGACTGCGCCAGTTCATTCCGCCGCTGCTTTATGCCGCCGCCGCGGCCGGGGCAGACGGGTTCTTCCTCGAGACCCATCCCGATCCCGCGCACGCCCCGAGCGACGGACCGAACATGCTGTCGCTCGAGGAGCTGCCGGGCGTGGTCGCGATGGCGCTGGATCTCTGGCAGCGCGTCCGGGAGGTACCGGCCCGTGCTTGACCAGACCTTGGCGCGCCGGCTGCGCCTCGTGGGCCTCGACGTGGACGGTGTCCTCACCGACGGCGGGGTCTACCTCGGGCGCGTCGGCGACCATGCGGTCGACCTGAAGCGGTTCGACATCCAGGACGGGCTCGCCGTGCTGATGCTGCGCGCGGCCGGGATCACGGTCGTGCTGGTGAGCGGCCGCGACTCGGAGGCGACCGCGTTGCGCGCGCGCGAGATCGGCGTGGACGAGGTGGTCCAGGACGACGCCGCGATGAAATTGCCGGCGTTCGCCGGGATCCTCGCACGCCGGGCCATCGCGTTCGATGAGTGCGCCTTCGCCGGCGACGATCTCGCCGACTTGCCCGTGCTGCGACGGGTCGCCCTGCCGATCGCGGTGGCCAACGCCGTCGCGGAGGTGAAGGCGGTCGCGACCTACGTCACCACCGCGCCGGGCGGCCATGGCGCCGTCCGCGAGATCGCCGAGGCGATCCTCAAGGCCCGCGGCGACTGGGATGGGCTGGTCCGCCAATACCTGGAGGAGCGGGGCGATGTCGCCCAGCGCGCAGCCGGATCTCGTTGAGCGCGGGCGCCGCGTCCTGGTGCTCGAGGGCGACGCCATCCAGCGCGCCGCCCGCGAGCTCGGGACCCCGTTCGCCCGCGCGGTCGAGCTGCTCGCCGGGGCCCGGGGGCGCCTGATCGTCTCCGGCGTGGGCAAATCGGGGCTCATCGCCCGCAAGATCGCGGCGACGTTCACGTCCACGGGCACCCCGGCGTCGTTCCTCCACCCGGTGGACTCGCTGCACGGAGACCTCGGCATCGTGGGACGCGACGACGTGGCGATCCTCCTCTCGAAGAGCGGAGAGTCGGGGGAGCTGTTCGGCCTAGTGGAGCAGCTGAAACGCCTCGGCGTCCCCATCGTCGCCGTGACCGGCGGGCGCGATTCCTCGCTCGCCCGGGCCGCGACGGTCGTGCTCGATGCGGGGGGAGCCGAGGAGGCCTGTGCGGAAACGCTGGCGCCCACGACGAGCACCACAGTGGCGCTCGCGCTGGGCGACGCCCTCGCCGTCACCCTGCTCGAGGTGAAGGGGTTCCGCCGGGAGGATTTCGCCGCGCTCCATCCGGGCGGGGCGCTGGGCCGCCGTTTGCTGCTGCGCGTCGCCGACGTCATGCTGACGACGGGTCTCCCGACGCTCGCACCCGAGCGCCCGATGCGCGAGTGCGTGGTGCTGCTCGCGGAGAAGCGCGGGACAGTAGCGGTGGTGAACGGAACGGGGGAGCTCGCGGGTGTCGTCACGGCGGGCGATCTCACGCGCCTGATGGAGCGCACCGACCGCTTTCTCGATCTGCCGGTGCGCGAGGTGATGACCCGCCACCCGAAGTCGACCAGCGCCGACACGCTCGCTTCGGCCGCGGTCGAGCTGATGGAGCGGCACGGCATCATGGCGCTGCCGGTGCTCGACGGGGGCCGGAAGGTGGTCGGCATAGTGCACCTGCATGACTTGATGAAAGCGGGAGCGGTCTGAGAATGCGAAAGGCGTCGAGCAGATACGTCAAGCAACAGCGTCGAGCACAGGCGTCGAGCAGATACGTCGTCGCTCGACGATTGTGCTGGACGATTCTGCTCGACGCTCTTTGCTTGACGTCTTTCGCGTGCAGTTCCGGCGTGAAGCCGACCGCGACCGTGACCGCGGCCGACACCGCCGATCAGGTGCTGGCGGACATGGACCATTATGTGACGGGCGACGGGATCGTACGGGCGCGCGTGCGTGCCGACACGGCGTATTTCTACCAGAACTCCCAGTCGGCCGAGCTCCGCAACGTGCGCGTCACGTTCTACGGCGCCGACGGCGCCGAGACGTCCACCATGACTGCCCGTGAGGGGACCTATCACTGGGGCACGGGCGACATGGAAGGCCGGGGGAATGTCGTGGTGGTCGGCTCGGGCGACGGCCGCACCCTGAAGACCGAGGTGATGCGCTACAGCCAGCGGACCAACCAGGTCTCGTCCGACCAGCCCTTCGTGTTCGATGGGCCGGGTCGCCACGTGGAAGGCGAGGGCTTCACGTCCGATCCCAATTTCCGGAACGTGACCGCGTTCCGGCCCAGGGGGACCGGCGGCCACTTCGTGCTGCCGAACCAATGATCGTGACCCTCGCCCTGCTCGCCCTGCAGCAGCCGGCGGCGCCGCCCCCCGACACCGGGCGAGGCCGGCCGTGCGTCGTCGAGATCGACTCGATCGGGCACAACTACCGTGAGGTGGTGCAGGCCACGGGCACCAAGAGCTACCATGCCGGCGGCGGCGTCCTGGCTCACTGCCAGGGGACCAATACGACGCTTTCGACCGACAGCATCGCGCACTACCCGGCGTTCGGCCGGGCGGACCTCGTCGGACGCGTCCACATCCGGGATACCACCATCGCCCTCGACGCGAACTTCGTGTCCTACTTCGTTCGCGACGAACGGCTCGAGGCGCACACCAACGTCGTGGCCGTGAACAAGAGCAACGGGTCGGTGCTGCGCGGCCCGAACCTCACCTACTGGCGGGCCGCTCCCGGTATCCGCGACACGCTGGAGATGTTCGCCACGCAACGCCCCACGATCCAGTACCGGGGCGGCGGCGCCGCCGACACGACCGAGCCCTATGTCATCGTCGCCGATCGGGTCCGCTTCAAGGGCAGCGACCGCATGTGGGCGGGCGGGCGGTCCACCATCGACCGCAGCGACTTCGCGGCCCAGGGCGATTCCATGATGCTCGACCAGGCCGCCGGCCTCGGTGTGCTCGTCGGAAAGCCGCGCGTCCAGGGGAAAGGGCCGCAGAGCTACACGCTGACCGGCACGCGCATCGAGCTGGCCCTGCAGGCGAAGGAGATTCGTCTCGTCAAGGCGCTGGGCAACGGCAAGGCCACGAGCACCGACTGGGTGCTGACGGCCGACACGATTCACCTGGCCATCGAGCGCCGCAAGCTGCAGCAGGCTCTGGCCTGGGGAGGCGAGGGGAAGAACGCCTTGCGGCCCCATGCCGTCTCGGCACTGCAGGATATCCGGGCCGATTCCCTGGCGCTCGATGTGCCCGACCAGGTCCTCACCGAGGGGCGCGGATTCGGCAAGGCGTTCTCCGCGTCGAAGCGCGACTCGACCGTCGCCAACGTGCGCGCCCAGTGCACGGGCGACAACACCGACTGCCTGACCAGCTGCCTGCGGATCGCGGTCGACTGCATCGCCGGCGACACGCTCACGGCCCGCTGGGGCCAGGAGCCGGACTCGAGCGGCGTCCCGCGCAGCCGCATCCGCCGCATCATCGCGCGCGGCTCGGCCCGCGCCCTCACCCACATGTACGGCCGCGACACGACTAGCGGTCCGACCTTGAACTACTCGCGCGGCAAGAGCATCGACATCGTGCTGAAGCAGGCCCGCATCGATCGTGTCACCGTGGGCGGACGGGCGGACGGCGTTCACCTCGAGCCACGTCCGCCCGTCAGCGACACCACCGCCAAGAAGGACTCCACGTGACCGAGCCGCTCCCCACACCACCCGCCCGCACCGCCATGGCCCGGATCGAGGCCTTGCTCGCGGCACGCGACTCCTCGCTGCCGCTGGCCGCCGCCGCGATCCTCCAGGCGGCCGACGACCGCGGGGTGGCACCCTTCGGGGCGCTGGCGGTGGCCTACCGGGAAGAGTTCCTGCGGGTACGCGCGCAGGTGCGCGGCACGTCGCTCGAGGAGTCGGGCAACCTTTCGGTGGACGACGCCCGCGACAACCTCCGGACGTCGGTGCTGCCACGCCTCGAGCTGGAGCAGGTCGTGGACCTGCCCGGCGTATGGCGCGACGATGCGGGCGTGTCGGTGCACGCCGACCTGTGGCCGCTGCTCGCCCCCGACCGCGCGGTCGTGACGGCACGCCTGCTCGCCGCCGCCGCCGCCACGCTGGAGCGTGCCGAGACGCCGGGTGCACCGGCGGCCGGAGCGGTGCAGCGCGGCAGCCGGATCGAGAGCCGGGGCTTGGTCAAGGCCTACAAGGGCCGGCGCGTGGTCAACGATGTGAGCATCCAGCTGCAGCAGGGGGAGATTGTCGGCCTGCTGGGCCCCAACGGCGCGGGCAAGACCACGGTGTTCTACATGTTCACCGGGCTGATCCGGCCCGAGCAGGGCACCATCCTCCTCGACGGACAGAACATCACAGCCGAGCCGATGTACCGCCGCTCGCGCGCGGGGCTGGGCTATCTCGCCCAGGAGCCCTCCATCTTCCGCAAGCTCACCGTGGAGCAGAACGTCCTCGCCATCCTCGAGACGCTGCCGATCGACGGCGCCGAGCGGAGCGTCCGGCTCGAGCGCCTGCTCGACGAGCTGGGGGTGAAGCACCTGCGGCGCCAGAAGGCCTTTCAGCTCTCCGGCGGCGAGCGGCGCCGCCTCGAGATCACGCGCGCGCTCGTCACGGAGCCCAAGTTCCTGCTGCTCGACGAGCCGTTCGCCGGGGTGGATCCCATCGCCGTGCACGACATCCAGACGATCGTGGCGGGCCTGCGGCAGCGCGGCATCGGCGTGCTGATCACCGATCACAACGTCGAGCAGACGCTCGACATCGTGGATCGCGCCTACATCATGTTCGAAGGAAAGGTCCAGGTGTCGGGGACTGTGCGCGAGCTGGTGTTCAACGACGATGTGGCCGACCGCTATCTCGGCCCCACCCTCACGGCCCGGCTCCGGACGCGGCTGGGGCAGGCGGCATGAAGCCCGGACTGCAGCAGCACACGGGGATGCGCCAGGACCTGCGCATCAATCCGCGCCTGTTCCAGGCGATGGACCTGCTGTACATGCCGCTGCTCGACCTGCAGCAGCATCTGAAGCAGGAGCTGCTCGGCAACCCGTTCCTCGAGATGGTGGAGACCGAGGAGGAGCCCGAGGAGGCGCAGAGCGCCGCAGCGGAGAAGGAGAAGATCGAAAAGGAGAAGGAAGCGGAGGACGGGCCGAACTGGGAAGACATCCTGCTCGACGATGGCGCCGAAGCCATGGCGGGACGGCGTGATCTCTCCGAGGCGCTCGAGTACACCGAGCCGGTCTCGGTCGAAATGCGCGATCTCTCCGACCACCTGAAGGATCAGGTCCAGATGCTGGACCTGACGCCGCGCCAGCAGCTGCTCGCCGAGGAGTTCCTCGGCAATATCGCGGAGGACGGCTACCTGGGCGCCACGCTGGAGCAGATCATCGACGGCGCGAACAAGCTGCTCGCGGACTTCGCGGAGCAGCGCAACGGGGACGGCGAGGTCGCGTTGTACACGCTGAGCGAGGCCGAAGAGATGCTGCGCATCATCCAGCGCCTCGACCCGCCCGGGGTCGGCTCCCGCGATCTGCGCGAGTGCCTGATGCTCCAGCTGGAGGACAGGAAGCAGACCGATACGCTCGCCTACCGGCTGGTGAAGGAGGCGTGGGAAGACCTGAAGAACCACCGCTGGAGCGACCTGGGCAAGCGCTTCGGCATCGAAGCGGGCGAAGTGCAGCGCGTCGCCGACGTCCTGGCGAAGCTCGACCCGAAGCCCGGCTTGCAGTACGCGGCGGCCAACGACACCTACATCATTCCCGATCTGACCGTCGAGAAGGTCGGCGACAACTATCATGTGACGCTGAACGACGGCGGGCTGCCGCGGCTGCGCATCTCGAAGACCTATCAGGACATCGCCCGCGACCGCAAGAAATTCCAGGGCGAAAACAAGGACTTCATCAACCAGCGGCTCAACAGCGCCCACTGGATGATCCAGGCGATCGAGCAGCGGCGCCAGACCATGCTCAAGGTGATGAACTTCATCGTGGATCGGCAGCGGGAATTCTTCGAGAAGGGGGTCGAGTACCTCCGGCCCCTCACGCTGCGCGAGGTGGCGGACGTCATCAGCATGCACGAGAGCACGGTCAGCCGGGTGACCAACGAGAAGTACGTGCAGACGCCGCGTGGGCTGCTGCCGCTCAAGTTCTTCTTCTCGAGCGGTCTCCAGACCGCCTCCGGCGAGGACGCCAGCGCCCGGTCCATCAAGGCACAGATCCAGAAGTTGGTGGCCGACGAGGATCCGAAGAATCCGCTGACCGACCAGCAGATTGTCGAGATGTTCGGCAACAAGGGGGTGCGCATCGCGCGCCGCACCGTGGCCAAGTACCGCGACCAGCTCAACATCCTCCCCGCCCGGATGCGGCGACGGCTGTGACCCTGGCCGGGGAAGGGGCGGCCCGGCCCGATGTGAGCGTCCTCATCCCCGCCAAGGACGAGGCGGAGAACCTGAACGAGCTGGTGCGGCAGCTGCAGGACGCGCTCGCGCCACAGCCGTACGGCTGCGAGGTCGTCGTGATCGACGACGGTAGCCGCGATGCCACGCCCGAGGTGCTGCGCCGGCTCGCCGCCCAGCACACGTTCCTGCGGGTCGTCACCCATCGCGCCCAGCGCGGCATCGCCGACGCGCTGCGCACTGGCGCCGAGGCCGCCTTGGGGCGGGTCCTCGTGTTCTGGCCCGCCGACCTCCAGTACCTGCCCGCCGACATCCCCACGCTCGTGGCGCCCGTGCTCGCCGACGAGGCCGACATCGCCACCGGGGCGAAGCAGGGGCACTACGACAAGCGATTCGTCTCTGCCGTCTACAACCGGCTGTGTCGCTGGCTGTTCGGGGTGCGGGTCACGGACCTCAACTCGGTGAAGGCGTACCGCCGCGAAGTGATGGACGGCCTCCCAATGCGACCCGACTGGCACCGCTTCATGGTCGTCATAGCGGCGGGGCAGGGATTCCGCCTCACCGAGCGCCCGGTGCCGCTGCACCCCCGGCGCGCGGGCCGGTCCAAGTTCGGCATCGGCCGGATCCCCGTGGGCGTGCTCGACCTCGTCTCGGTGTGGTTCCAGCTGCGCTTCGGGCGAAAGCCGATGCTGTTCTTCGGGGTGACCGGGGCGATGCTCGTGTTTCTGGGCTTCGTCGTGGGCGTCTGGGAATTCGTCCAGCGCTACGTCCACCAGCAGGGAAACCGGGCGGTGCTGTACCTGGTGATGCTGCTCGTGCTCGCCGGGCTGATTCTGTTCGCCTTCGGATTCGTGGGAGAGCTCGTGGCGGGGCAACGGGAGGAGATCCGGGCGCTGCATCGCGAAATCGACCAGATGCGGGAGGAGCAGGCGCCATAACCGAACGAACGCTGCAGGTGAACTGTCGTGTTCACCCGTCGCGCTGCAACCGGATCCCGTAGCGCCCGATGAACAGCGCCAGCTCCTCGGCGAGCGGCGAGCCGTCCGCGCTGCGGGTCTTCGCGCCGAGGTCGAGCCAGGACACTCCGCGAGCCCGGTAGTCCGCCAGGGCCTCCCCGGGCAGCGCCCGGTCCGAGAGCACCGTCTCCCCACGCGCCGCTCGGGGCGGGGGGGCGTCCCCGCGACGCCAGTGCAGCCTGGCCGGCTCTCCCCGGTAGGTGTAGACGCGGGACGTGCCCTCATCCTGCACGGTCACCTGGTCGTCGGCCACGAACCGATCGAATTCGGCTACCATCTCGGCGATGAGCCGCTCGCGATCCTCCTCGCTCAAGCGCCGGGGAAAATCCGGAGCGCTGCGAATCACCTTGGCGGGGGAGCCGACCGCCAGGCTCAGCGGCGGAATCGTCCCGCTCACGAGTGAGTTCGCGCCGATCACCGACCCGTCACCGATCGTGGTCCCGGGCATCAGGAACACGCGCCACGGCAGCCACACGCTCTTCCCCAGGGTCACCGGCTCGTAGGTAACGGGATACCCCTCGAGATTGCTCAGCCAGGCGCCGTGCGTGAAGATCAGGCAGTGGCCGCCGATCCCCGTGTCGTCGCCGATCACGACCGGCTTCGTCGGATTGATGTTGGCCATCTGGAGGATGATCGTGCGGCTGCCCAGGGAGAACCGCGATTCCGGCAGCTGCGGTCCCCCGACGTACACCTGCTCGCGGATCTTGGCGTCCTCACCGATCTCGATCACCCGGCATGACACGTAGCTCATCGTGCCGACGCTCGAGTAGCGGCCGATGCGGATCTCGCGCCCCATCACGATCGCCAGTAGCCCGATCTCGACATGGTCGCCGAGCTCCACGGTTTTGCCGATGACCACCCCGCCGAACCCGAATTTGACGCCCCGCCCGATGCGGTAGCCCAGCAGCCAGCGGTACGCCAGCCGCTTCAGCGGACTGGGCATCCATCCGAAGGCCAGCAGGTGGCCCAGGGGCAGGCGGGCCTTGGGAAGGAGGGGTCGTGCCATAAGCTGAGAAGATACGATGCGCTACCAACGCCCGCGCGGGCCATGTATGATACACGCCCGTGACCCCCACCAGCGCACGATGTCCCCCCGCGCCGCGCCGCCGCGGCACACGCCGGTTGGAGGGCCGGAACGCGTCATGATTCGCCTGCCGGCGACCGGCACGCTGAGCGCGCCGGAGCGGCGCGCGCTCGACATCCTCACCGACCTCGCCCGCCTCATTCCCGTCGCAGATCCCGCCGCCGACGTCGTGACGATCGACCTCACCGAGCGTCCTCCCCGGTTCGACGCGCTGCGCGACTGGAAGGCAGCGGGGTGGGGGATCGCGCCCGCCGACGGCGTGGTTCACGTCGCGCGCACCGCGTTGACCGTCGTGGCCGACGTGGTGGCCGCCACTCGCGAGCGCCACACGGCCAGCCGGGATCGCTTCGGCCGCGTGCCCGCCAGCGAGAACGCGCTCGTCGCCGAGGGCCTCGAGCGCGAGCCCCTGGTCTCCCGGGCCGCGGCCGCGCTGCGCGCGGCCGCGATCGCGGCGGCCGGCCGGCGACCCATCCGTCTCGCGGCCCCCTGGCCTCATGGCCACCGCTGGGCGGTCGCCTTGACCCACGATCTCGATGTGGTGTCCTGGTGGCCGGCGTTCACGGCCCTGCGGCTGGCCGAGCTGGCACGCAAAGGCGCGTGGGCACGGGGGACTCGTGTCGCCGCGGCGGCGCTCGGGGCCATCGGGCACAACCCAGCCCAACGTGGGATCGCGGAGTTACTGGAGATGGAGCGCACCCGGGGCATCCGCTCGACCTGGTTCGTCCTGTGCGGGTCTCCGACGTGGCGGACCTTCCTGGCAGGAGACCTCACCTACCGTCCCGAAGCGGCGGGGACCCGCCGCGTGCTGGCGCAGATCGAAGGGCACGCCATCGGGTTGCACGGCAGCTTCGCCACCATGACGGCATCCGCCACCCTGGCCGAACAGCGCAATCGCCTGGCGAGCCTGGCAGGGCGTGACGTCGCTGGCGTGCGGCAGCACTTCCTGCGCTTCGACCTCGAGCACACACCGCGGGCGATGCGGGAGGCCAGATTCCGCTACGACAGCACCTCCGGCTTCGCGGACCGCAACGGCTTCCGCCTCGGCGTGTGCGACGTCCTGCCCGCCTGGGACGACACGGGGCAGGGGACGCCGCTGGCCGAGGTGCCGTTCGCCTGGATGGATCGCGCGCTGAGCAAGTACCGCGAGGTCGAAGATCCCGACGTCTGGGTGGCGGACGCCCTCGAGCTGGCGCGTGCCTGCCGCGAAGTGGAAGGACTCTGGGTTGGCGTCTGGCATCCGAATCTGGTGCCGGCGCTCGGGTTCCCCGGCGCACCCGCGGCGTATGAACGCCTGCTGGACCGCTTGACGGCCGACCGACCGTTTCTCGGCACGCTCGACGAGCTCGTCGCCTGGCGCGACGCACGCGCTGGGCTCCGCATCGAACGGGTGGCGCCGGACGGTCGAATGGATCTGGTCGGGGCCACGAGCGTGCCGCTCGAGGAGCCAGCGCGATGAAGGTGCTGTGCCTGGCCCACTCCTTTCCGCGGTTTCCTACCGATCCTGTCGGCTCGTTCGTGTTGCGGCTCGCTGTGGCGCTGCGCGGAGAAGGCATCGAAACCCGGGTCCTGGCGCCGTCGGCGCCTGGACTCGCCGCGCGCGAGGAGTACGAGGGGATCGTCGTGGAGCGATTTCGTTATGCGCCGGCGCGGCTCGAGACGCTGGCTTACAGCGGCACGATGCGCGACCAGGTCCAGGGGTCCTGGGCGGCGAAAGCGACCCTCGGAACGCTGGTCGGAGCCCAGCTCCTGCGCTCGTTGCGAATGCGCGGCGGGTTCCGGGCCGACCTGGTGCACGCCCACTGGTGGTTCCCAGGCGGGATGGTGGGGAATTGGCTGCGCCGCTGGTGGCACGTCCCGCTCGTGATCACCATGCACGGCTCGGACGTGCGCCTGGCTCGCGGCTCCCGCGTAGCCGCGGGACTGTTTCGCCGGGTGCTTACCCGCGCGGACGCCGTGACGACCGTCTCGAGCTGGCTCGCCGCGGAGACCACGGCGATCGCGCCGACGGTGCACCCGATCGTCGCGCCGATGCCGATCAAACCGGATCTGTTCCACGCCGGCGGTCCCCGTCAACCGGACACCTTGTTGTTCGTCGGAAAGCTGAATCTGCAGAAGGGCATCGAGTATCTGCTGCGGGCCCTCGCCCTGATGCGGGCGCGACCCAACGTCGAGGTGGTCGTGGGAGTGGGCAGCGCGCCCGCCGACATCGCGCAGCTGGCCCAATCGCTCGGCGTCGCCGACCGGCTGCGCTGGTTTCCGCTGCTGCCGCAGGCCGAGCTGGCCGACCGCTATCGCGCCTGTACGGCGCTCGTGATGCCCGCGGTCGAGGAGGGGCTGGGTCTCGTCGCCGCCGAGGCGCTGCTGTGCGAGACGCCGGTGGTCGCCTTCGCCTCGGGAGGACTCACCGACCTCGTGGTGGACGGTCAGACAGGCCTGCTCGTTCCCCCGGGCGACGCGGGCGCGCTGGCCCGGGCGCTGGACGACCTCCTGGCCCGTCCGGATCGCGGCGCGGCGCTCGGCGCCGCGGGGCGCCGGGCGATGCTCGCCGCCTTCGGACCGGAAGCGGTGGCCGCCCGCTATGCCGGCATCTACCGGAAGGTGGTGGCCGCCCGTGCGTAAGCCCGTGTGGATCGCCGTCCAGGTGCTGTTCGTCGCCGCGGTCCTGTGGTTCGCCGGGCGTGCTTTCGTTGGGCAGTGGGGAGGCGTGCGGGCGCTGCTGGCCGACGCACGGCCGGCCTGGGGAATGGTGCTCCTGTCCTACGTGCCCGTGCTGATCTCGTACGCGTTGCTCATTCAGGTGTGGCGCGGCATGCTCACGGCATGGGGCGAGGGCGGACGACTCGGCACTTGGCCCGCCACGCGCATCTGGTTCGTCTCGAACCTGGGTCGCTACCTGCCGGGCAAGGTGTGGCAGATCGCCACCATGGGTGTCATGGCCCAGCGCCGCGGCGTATCCCCGGTGGCGGCGGCGGGGTCGTCGCTCGTGGTGAACCTCGCGAACGTCGCATCGGGATTCGTCGTGGTGCTCGCGACGGGAGCCACGGTGTTTCGTTCGTTCGCCGAGGCCGGGCCGCGCGCCGGCATCCTGCTCGCCGGTCTGCTCGCGGCCGGACTTCTGCTGCTCCCCATCGCGTTCGCCTGGGCGGCACCGCTCATCGGGCGGCTCACGCGCCAGCGCGTCGTGTTGCCGCGACTGCCCGCGCGCGCGGTGTGGCTCGCGGCCGTCGGCACGGCCATCGCCTGGGTGCTGTACGGGATCGCGTTCCGGTGGTTCAGCGCGTCGCTCGTGCACCGGGCCGCTGGCGCAACGTCCTTCTACATCGCAAGTTACACCGGCTCCTATCTGGTCGGGTATCTGGCCCTGTTCGCGCCGGGGGGGCTCGTCGTTCGGGAGGCGATGCTGGTTGCGAGCCTCACCAATCTCGGGCTGCTCTCCGCACCCGAGGCCTGGCTCGTAGCCTTGGCTTCACGTCTCTGGCTCACGGTCGTCGAGGCGATACCCGGTCTCCTGTTCCTGCTCGTTCCCGGAGAACGCTCCTGACTCGTCCACCAGCGCAACCCGGCTCCGCAGCGGCACCGTACACGCCGTCCTACCCGAATCTCGTGGCCCTGGGATTCAGTTGTCTCTGGATCGCGATTCTGTCGATCCCGATGTGGAGCGGGCACTACCTCGCCGGTCAGTACAGCGACCAGTTCGCGACCGGCTATGCGTTCCGGTGGTGGGGGGCGAACCAGATCGCGACCACGCACCACATTCCGCTCTGGAATCCCTATGCGTTCGTGGGATTCCCGACGGTCGCGGGCTTCGGCGACCTGTTCTACCCGCTGAGCGCGCTGCGGCTCGTGTTCCCGACCGCGCTCGCGATCGACCTCGAGTTCGTCCTGCACTACGTCCTGGCCGGGTTCGCCCTCTACCTGCTGCTGCGCATGCTCGGGTTCTCCTGGACGGCCGCCCTCACCGGCGGCACCGCCTATCAGCTGAGCGGAGTGGTGGTGTCGCTCGTGAGCCCGGGGCACGACGGGAAGCTGTTCGTCACCGCGTTGCTGCCGGTGATCATGATCGGGCTCGTGCTTGGGATCCGGCGCCGGCGCTGGGAGGGGTTCGCGCTGTCGGGACTCGGCGTCGGGCTGGCGCTGCTCTCGCCACAGTACCAGATGACGCAGTACGCCCTGTTGGCGTCGGGGTTGTTCGCGGTGTATCTGGCGTTCGGAGAGCCCGAAGGCCTCGCACCGCGCGACCGCTGGCTCGCCCTGGCGGGCGCCGCGGGAGCGGTCGTACTGGGATTCGGTATCTCGATGATTCAGGTGCTGCCGTTCTTCCACAACATTCCCTACTCACCGCGGGCCGAGGCGGCCACGTACGAGTGGTCTTCGTCGTTCGGGCTTCCGTGGACCCACGTCCCGGAGCTGTTCCTGTCCGGATTCGCCGGTCACTACGAGACGTACTGGGGACCCAACATCCTGAAATTCCACAGCGAGTATCTGGGGCTCCCGGTGCTCGCCCTGGCCGCCGTCGGGGCAGGGACCGCGCGGCGCCGGCTCGCGTGGTGGATGCTCGGCATCGGGGGCCTGTTCCTGCTCGTCTCCCTCGGCGGCCACACGCCGTTCTACCGGCTGTGGTGGGCGGTCGTGCCCTACGTCAAGAAGACCCGCGCGCCGGGGATGGCGCTCTACGTCGTCGCGCTGGCGACTGCCGTATTCGCGGCGATGGGCGTCGAGCGACTCGAGCGCGGGGAAGGGAAACAGACACTCAGGATCGCCCTGGGCGCCGCAGCCTTCGTGGTGCTGCTCGCGCTCGCCGGGGTATTCGGGTCGATGGCGGAAGGCCTTGCCAAGGCGGTGCCACCGACCGCGCGCGATCCCGTCCAGGCCGCCATCGCCGCCGGGAGCGGGATCCGCATCGGAGCGCTGGGCAGCGCCATTGGCCTGGTTCTCGTCGCAGCACTCGGATTGGCGTTCCTGACGGGGCGGGTGCGGGCGCCGGTGTTCGGCCTCCTGCTCGTCACCCTCGTAGGAGGCGACCTCTACCGGGCGGGGAGGGAGTTCTGGAGCTGGAGCAAGCCGGAGCAGGAGTTATTCGCGCCCGATGACGTCATCCGCCGGATACAGGCCGCCCCGCAGCCGGCGCGCGTACTGAACCTGGACGTGTACCGCCAGATGTCGTTGATGCGCTTCGAGATTCCACAGCTCCTGGGCGGCCTCAGCAGTGTCGAGCTGCGCTCGTTCGACGCATTGATGGGACTCGATTCCCAGGGACGCTTCGCGAACCTCGGCCGCCTCCAGCTGTGGAATCTGCTCGCCATTCGCTTCGTGATCCTCCCCGATACCCAGAACATTCCGGGATATCACCTCGTACTCGGACCCGTGACGACCGGTGCCCAGCAGACCGCATTCCTCTACGAGGCCGATACCGTGCCGCCTTACCTCCGCGTGATTCCCGCCGCGGCCAAGGGCGACACCGACCAGATCGTGGCGACGTTGATCGACCCGCGACTCGACTACAGCCGCCTGGTCCTGTTCGACCCGACAGAGACGATCAATCCGTTGCCCGTCACCAAGATGCCCCCGCCAAGCCCATCCCGGGCCACCTTCACCCACTGGGCCCCGGGGCGCATGACGATCGCGCTCGACCCGCCACCACCCCAGGACAGCTACCTGCTGATCTCCGAGAACTGGTATCCGGACTGGCATACGACGGTAGACGGTCAACCAGTCACAGCCTTGCGGGGAGACCAGACGTTCCTGACGATTCCGGTCAAGGCAGGTTCGAAGCAGGTGGAAATGGCGTTCTCGTCGGAGTACTACGCCCGCGGCAAGCTCGTCACCATCGCCTCGCTGTTGCTGCTCGCAGTCTGGGCTGGAGCGGCGGCAGGGTGGCGGAGGATGCGCCGAGGTGGCTGAGCGGGCGCTGGTCGTCATCCCCACGTACAACGAGGCACCGAACCTCCCGAACATCGTCCCCCAGGTGCTGGCCCAGGATCCGCGCCTGGAAGTTCTGGTCGTCGATGACGGCTCCCCCGACGGCACCGGCCAGATCGCCGACCGGCTCGCCCAGGAGAGCCCGCGCGCGCACGCGCTGCACCGCGAGGGCAAGCTGGGGCTCGGCACGGCCTACATCGCGGGGTTCCGCTGGGCTCTGGAGCGCGGCTACGACTACGTCTTCGAGATGGATGCCGACTTCTCGCACGACCCGGCTCATTTGCCGGCCTTCCTCAAGGCCGTCGCCAACGCGGACCTGGTGCTCGGCTCCCGCTACCTGGGTGGCAAGGTGACGGTCGTGAACTGGCCCATGGGCCGGCTCATGTTATCCTACTTTGCGAACGTGTACGCGCGCTGGGTGACGGGGCTGCGCATCTGGGACCTGACGGGAGGATTCAAGTGTTTTCGCAGTCGTGTGCTGCAAGCCATTGACTTATCACGGGTTCGTTCCAATGGTTACGCATTCCAGATCGAGATGAGCGTACGCGCATGGCGAAAAGGGTTCAAGCTGGCGGAGGTGCCCATCGTGTTCGTGGATCGCACGGAAGGGCAAAGCAAAATGAACCGCAAGATCGTGCGCGAAGCGATCTGGATGGTGCCGCGCCTGCGTCTGCAAGCCTGGTTCGGCCGCATCTAGTCGGCCTCACAGTCTACAAGATGACGGGGTCAGGCAACGACTTCGTCATGCTCGACGGCAGGGTCACGACCCCCGACGACTGGACGGTGCCGGACATGCGCAGCGTCTGCGCCCGCGGAACCGGCATCGGGGCTGACGGGCTCGTCTTCGTTTCGCCGACCCCCAACTCCTCCCAGCCCGGCGCGCGCATGGTCTACTTCAACAGCGACGGCTCCCGGGCGGCTATGTGCGGCAACGCCGCCCTCTGCAGCACCCGCTTCGCCGCACTCCTCGCGATCGCCCCTCCGGAGCTCATGCGCCTCGAGACCGACGCGGCGAATTATGAGAGCCGTTGCACGGCGGACGGCGAGCGTGCCGAGCTGCACCTGGCGACCGTGGCCGCCCCGACGGAGCCGGCGGTGCGCCTCGGCCCGGGCGAGCGCCGGGTCGGCCTGGCCGTCGTCGGCGTGCCCCATCTGGTGGTCGTTGTGGAGGACCTGGAGGCCGTGGACCTGCCGCGGCGGGGTCGGGAGCTGCGCTTCGATGGCGCGCTGGGGAACGGCGGCGCCAACGTGAACTTCATCGCACCCACGGCCAAACGGTCGGTCTGGGCGATGCGGACCTACGAGCGGGGCATCGAGGCGGAAACGCTGGCTTGCGGGACAGGTGCGGTCGCCGCCGCCTGTCTGCTGCGCGAATGGCGCCTCGCCGACCTGCCGGCAACCATCATGACGCGTTCGGGGCTGCCTCTGGGCATCCGGGCCGAGCGCTCACGCGACGGTCGCTATCAGGAGGTCTGGCTGGAGGGGCAGGCGCGGCTGGTATTCAGAGGGGTGCTGACGTCCTGAGGCGCTTGTCCACATCTGTTCACATGTCAACTTAACATAACATCTATTATACGAAGGCTAGCAAAGGCCACGCCAAATCTACTTGTTGGCCCCAGTCTGCAGCTCCCCCAACCGTACCTTCGCCTCGAACGCCGATCCCGTGGAGTCCAGCTTCGACACAATCTCCTGGTATGCCGCCACGGCCCGGCTGGTATCCCGCGCCGCCAGCCACGCACGCCCGGCATCTGACAGGAACTGGGCCCGCTCGAACGGTAGCCGCCCGTTCTTGGAGGCCTCCTCGTAGGCCTCCGCGGCCTCCTTGGGGTGGCTCACGTTCTCGTAGGCCGCTCCCAGCAGCCCGTACGCCTGGGCGCGATAGTCCGCCGAGGCCTTGGGCGCGAACTGCTTGAGCACGTCGATGGCTTGCTGACTCTGCCCCTGGGCCAGCCGCGTCTGCGCCAGGAGGATCGAGGCTTCGTCGGCCGACCGGGATCCAGAATAGTTCTCGGCGATGCGCGACAATTCACTCGCCGCCAGTGCGTAGTTCTTGGATTCGAAGGCGAACCGCGCCGAGCTGAGCTGTTGGCTCGCCACTCGCTCGCTCTGTCGCGTGGAGATGAAGTTCCAGGCGAACGCGCCCGCCGCCAGCAGCAGGATGAGTGCGCCCCAGGTAACCGCCTTGCGATGCTGCAGGACCCACGCGAGGAGCTTCGACTCGCCCGCATGAGGACTCGTTCCCTGTGCCGCTCGAACCGATGTCGCCACGGTACCCGCTTTCAAGGTGAGATGCCCCGGAGCCCCATGCCCCTGGGGCGACTCGAACGCCCGGCCAACGGTTTAGGAAACCGCTGCTCTATCCACCTGAGCTACAGGGGCGTAAGCTTCGTAATTTACTGGAGTTATGCGTCTGTTTTCAAGCCCTGCCTCAATAGCGAATCAGCGTCTCGACGCGCAGCGGGGCCAGGCGATCGCGCCCGTTCAGGAAGCCCAGCTCTATGAGGAAACTGAACCCGGCGATCGTCGCTCCCCTGCCGCGGACCAACCGACTCGCCGCTTCGGCGGTTCCCCCGGTGGCGAGCACGTCGTCCACGATGAGAACCCGGTCATGCGCGCCGATGGCGTCCGCGTGCATCTCCAGCGCGTCGGTGCCGTACTCCAGCTCGTATTCGACCCGCTCCCGGAGGGACGGCAGTTTCCCCGGCTTGCGCACCGGCACCAGTCCGGCTCCCAGGTCGAGTGCCACCGGCGCCCCGAACATGAACCCCCGGGACTCGATGGCCACGACTCGCGTGACTCCGGCGTCCTGATACGGGCGCGCCATGCCCCGCGTGGTGAGGCCGAACAGCCGGGGATCGAGCAGGACCGGTGTGATGTCCTTGAAGATGATACCGGGCTTGGGAAAGTCGGGGACATCCCGAATCGCTTCTCGCAACAAGGCCGAATCGCTCATCGCATGCGCCCTTGATCTGGATGTGAACTACAAGATCTCGAAGGAGTTGAGCTGCTCGATCTCGTGTGAAAGTTGCTGCTTTTCCACAAACTCTACCCTGGCTCCACGCGGTCCCCGGGCCAACTCTTGTTCGAGTGTCTCGAGCGCCTCCGGCGCGCCTTTCGCACACACTTCCACCTGCCCATCGGGGAGATTCCTGACGTAGCCCGCGAGCTGCAGCCCGTTGGCCACCCGCATCACGAACCAGCGGAAGCCCACGCCCTGCACCCGCCCACGCACCAAGAACCGGTACCCGGCGGCCGCACTCACTCCGCGCCTTTCCCCACCATCGTAGCCGCCCGGCGCCGCCGGTGGCGAATGACGTAGATCGTCACCCCGACCACGATCAGCGGGACCACGATCCACATGACACGCCCCACGTAGCGCTGCACTTCCTCGTGCGACGGCAGCGCGTCCTCGTGACGGCCCAGAAAGTACCCGATTCCGGTCAGTACGGCGCACCAAGCAAACGCCCCCAGCGCCGTGAACGTGGCGAACTTGGACACCGACATCCGCGCGATGCCCGCGGGAATCGAAATCAGATGCCGCAGCACGGGGAGCAGCCGCCCTATCAGAGTACTGATCTCGCCGTGATCGGCGAAGTACCGCTCCGCCCGGTCCAGCGAGCGCTCCGAGAGCAGCACGTAGCGCCCGAAACGCCGCACGAACGCCCGGCCGAGCACGTGCGCCATCCAGTAATTGGCGAGCGCTCCCAGCACGCTGCCCACCGTGCCACAGGCGAGCACGATCCACGCATTCATCTCGCCTTTGGCCACCCAGTACCCTGCCGGCGGCATGACCAGCTCGGCCGGCACAGGGAGGATCGAGCTTTCCATCGCCATGAGGGCCACGATCCCCGGATAGCCCACATCGCGGAGCGTCTGCAGCAGCCAGTTCACCAGTTGTTCAAGCATCGAAGCCGTGCTCACCGACCAGAGGGACGAACAACGCCGCGCCGAGCGGAGTCAGTCGCAGGCCCGTCACGCTGCGCATCACCAGCGTGAGCGTCTGGCTCCCACGCTCGCCCAGCGGCAGGAGCAACCGGCCACCGGGGGCCAGCTGCTCGACGAGGGGAATGGGGATCTCGGGGCCGCCCGCGGCCACGAGGATGGCATCGTAGGGGGCGTAGGCGCTCCAGCCCAGCGTACCATCACCCAGCAGCACCGACACGTTCCCCGCCCCGGCCGTCCGGAGCGCCTGCTGTGCCGACAGGGCGAGGGCGCGTACCCGCTCGACCGTGAACACCTGGGCCACCAGGCGTGACAGCAGGGCCGTCTGATAGCCCGAGCCGGTGCCGATCTCCAGCACCCGCTCGGTCCCGCGCAGCCGCAACGCTTCGAGCGTCCGGGCCTGTGTGAACGGCTGCGAGATCGTCTGCCCCGCACCAATGGGAAGGGCCGCGTTCTCGTACGCGCGGTGCCGCACGGCGTCCGGAACGAAGAGATGGCGCGGCGTCTCCGCGAAGGCGCGCAGCACCGCCAGGTCCCGGATTCCCTGCTGGCGCAGCTGCTCCACCAGACGAGTGCGGTAGCCCCCGTAGGTGTCGGCGCTCGCCCCTAGACCCCCAGGCTCCATCCGCGCACGGCCTCGAGGAGGTTGTAGTTGGTCAGGTCCACGTGGAGCGGCGTCACGGAGATATAGCCGTCGCGCACCGCCCGGAAATCCGAATCGGCACCTCCCGACCAGGTTACGTGTCCGCCACCGATCCAGTAGATGTCCCGCCCCCACGGGTCCTTCATGCGCGCCACTTCCTCGTGGAACACCCGGCTGCCGAGGCTCGTGACCTTCACGCCTTTCACCTGATCGCCCGGGATCGGCGGGAGATTGACGTTCAGCAACATGTCGCGGGGAAACTCAGGGACCGCGACGATCTTCGCGAGCAGGCGCTTGAGCCAGGGGGTGTGGCTCTCCAGGTGCTCGAGGTCGAAACTGCCATAGGAGATCGCCACGCTGGGAATCCCGGCGGCCAGCCCTTCCATGGCGGCCGCCACCGTGCCCGAGTAGAGCACGTCTTCGCCCATGTTGGGGCCGTGATTCACCCCGGACAACACGAAGTCCGGCTTCTCGGGCATCAACGCGTCGAGCGCCAGCAGCACGCAGTCGGTCGGGGTGCCGTCCACCTGATAGGCACCGTCGCTGCGCCGCGTGGCCCGGATCGGCCGATGCAGCGTCAGCGAATGCGAGGTGGCGCTCTGCTCGCGATCCGGCGCCACGACCGTGACCTGGCCGAGCGAGCCGGCCGCGTCGGCGAGGACCGTCAACCCCCGCGCGAGCACGCCGTCATCGTTGCTGATGAGAATATTCATGACGCTCCGAGGAGATACCGCACGAACACGCGAGTGACCCGCCAGCCGTCGCCCCAGCTGCGAAAATGGCTGCCTGCCCGTGTATAGATGGTCGGGACCTCGACCGAGCGGACCCCGTAGCCGCCGCGCAGTGCTGCCAAGAGGAACGCCGCTTCGTAGTCGTAGCGCCGGTAGCCGGCGATCGCGGGCTGCAGCTCCTGCGCCAGGCGGCGGGTGAAGGCGCGCAGGCCCGTCTGGGCGTCCGGCACCGCGACCTTCCCGATCCGCGTGGCGACGGTCGCCGACAGCCAGTTGGTGCAGCGCCGCGCGAGCGGCATGCTGCCGCTGCGCGCCCGGGCGCCGAGCACCAGGTCCGCGTCGCCGTGACGGACCGGCGCGAGCAGGAGCGGCAACACGTCGGGAGGGTGCTGCCCGTCGGCGTCGAGGGTCGTCAGCACCGTGGCGCCGTCCGACAGCGCACGGGCGATGCCCCCGGCGAGCGCCGCGCCCTTCCCCCGGTTGCGCGGATGCCGCAACACCACCGCGCCGGCGGCCGTGGCGACCGCGCCCGTGGCGTCGCTCGAGCCGTCGTCCACGACGTAGACCGCGGCGCCGGGCAGCGCCGCGCGGGCACCCGTCACGACGGCCGCCACGTGCTCGGCCGCCTGATAGGCCGGCACGATGACCGCGACGCGCTCCGTCTCAGGAGCGTCCGCCATGGGGCGGCGTGGCGCCGTCGAGCAGCGCGAGCACGGCTTTCAGCTCGGCGCGCAGGTCCTTGACGGTCTCCGACGCCAGCGCCCGCCTGGCCTCCGGCTTGAGCTCTCCGGAGCGTCGATACTGCTCGATCTTGGCCCGGGCTCCCTCGATCGTGTACTTCTCGGTGTAGAGCAGATGTTTCACCAGCATGATGAGCTCAATCTCGCGCCGCTGGTACACGCGATTCCCCGAGCGGTTTTTGGCGGGATTCAGAAAGCGAAACTGGCTCTCCCAATAGCGCAGCACGTGCGGCTTCAGGTCGGTGAGCTGGCAGACTTCGCCGATCGAAAAGAACTCCTGCACCGGATGCGGCGCGCTCACCGCCACTGCTCCGGCTTGGGAGCACGCTCCATCAGATCCGCGATCGCCTGCCGCGGCGTTTTGCCCGCGAACAGTATCGCGCTGACCTCACGCGCGATCGGCAGCTCCACGCCGTGCCGTTCGCCCAGCGCCACCGCGGTGCGGGCCGTCGTCACCCCTTCGGCCACGGTCTTGCGGCTCGCCAGGATCTCCTCCAGCCGCCGCCCCTGCCCCAGCTCCACACCCAGTGTGCGGTTGCGCGAGAGCGCCCCGGTGGCGGTCAGCACCAGGTCACCGAGGCCCGCCAGCCCCGCAAAGGTGAGCGGGTCGGCGCCCATCGCGACTCCCAGGCGCGTCAACTCGGCCAGCCCTCGCGTGATGAGGGCGGCACGCGGGTTGTAGCCCAATCCGAGCCCTTCGGCGATCCCGGTGGCCAGGGCGATCACGTTCTTGAGCGCGCCGCCCAGCTCCACGCCGACGACGTCGGTGTGCGAGTACACCCGGAAGCTGCCCGTGGAGAACAGCGCCTGCACCCGCTGGGCGACGCCGTGGTCACCCGCAGCCGCTACCACGGCGGTCGGCTGCCGATCGTACACTTCGCGCGCGAACGAGGGGCCGGACAGCACCGCCACGGGCGTCGCATGGCCGAACACCCGGGCGAGCACGCACGACAGTCGCTCCTGCGCCTCCGGCTCGAGCCCCTTGGACACGCAGACCACGAGCGGTGCCGTCCCGCTCACGGCCGACGCGGCGGCGGTCATCACGCCGCGCACCACGTGCGACGGCACCGCGCAGACCACGACCTCCGCCTGCCGCACGGCATCGGCGATGTCGCCGGTCGCCTGCAGCGCGGGAGCGAGCGGCGCGTCCGGCAGGAAAATCGCGTTCACGTGATCGCGGTTGATCCCCTGCACCACCTCAGGCTCGAACGCCCAGATCGTGACCGCCAACCCCTTGCGCGCGAGCAAATCGGCGAGCGTCGTGCCCCATGCTCCGGCCCCGATGACGGCCACCCGCCGCACCGCGCTCGCCGGCGCACTCATGTGAGCCCCTTCCGGGTGCGGAAGCGATTTTCGGTGCCCGCCAGGAGGCGGCGCAGATTGGCGCGATGCGAGAAGACGATGAGCGCCGCGAGACCCACGCTCGCCCAGAATGCGGGGAGCTCGGCCGGCTGGGAGAGTCGCACCCACACCGGGAAGCTCGCCGCGGCGATCACCGAGCTGAGCGACACGTACCCGGTGAGCCACAGGATGCCGCCCCACACCGGCAACGCGATCGCCACCGCCAGGGGTGCCAAGGCCAGGAACATCCCGAGCGCCGTGGCGACCCCCTTCCCTCCCCGGAATCCCATATACGGCGAGAACACATGGCCGAGCACCGCGGCGATCCCCAGTGCCACGGCGCCCCACGGATCCATCCCGGCCCAGCGGGCGAACAGGGCCACGGGGACGGCGCCCTTGGCGATGTCCACCAGCGCCACTGGAATCGCCCAGTGCCACCCCAGCACGCGGTACACGTTGGTCGCGCCGAGGTTGCGGCTGCCGTGCTCGCGCAGATCGATCCCCCGGGCGAGCCGTCCCGCCAGGTAGGCGGTCGGCGTCGCGCCGAGCAGGTAGGCCGCCGCGAACCACAGGGCGATCGTCACCGCCGCCGCTCCTGGCGCTTGCGGCGGAACTTGACGTTGACGGGCGCCCCGGTGAACGCCCAGGCCTCCCGGAAGCCGTTCACGAGATAGCGGGTGTAGGACTCGGGGATGGCGTCCGGCCGATTGGCGACGATGGCGAAGCGTGGCGGAGCGGTGCCGATCTGGGACGCGTAGAAGAGACGGACCGATTCTCCGACCGGTTGCGGCGGCTGCTGGCGACTCACCAGCGACTCGAGCACGCGGTTGACCTCCGCGGTGGGCACCCGCTTGGTGCGTTCCTCGGCCACCGTGAGAATCAGGTCGAACAATTTCGATACCCGCTGGCCCGTCTTGGCCGAGACGTAGAGAAACGGAATGAACCGCAGAAAGGGCGCTTTCGCGATGAGCTCCCGCTCGCCGCGCACCGCGGTGTTCGTGTCCTTCTCCTCGATGAGATCCCACTTGTTCACGGCCACGATCACCCCTGCCCCGCGCTCCCAGGCGTCCCCGATGATCCTCAAGTCCTGCGCGTGTAGCCCGTCCAACGCATCCACCACGAGCACGCACACGTCGGCCCGCTCGATGGCCCGCGAGGTGCGCAGCGTGGCGTAAAACTCGACGTCGTCCTGGACCTTGCTCCGCTTGCGCAGACCCGCGGTATCGATGAACACGAGCCGCCGGCCCTCGTGCTCCACCGGAGTGTCCACGGAATCGCGCGTGGTACCGGGCTCGTCCGCCACCACCATGCGATCACGTCCCAACAGCCGGTTCAGAAGACTCGACTTGCCGACGTTGGGCCGGCCCACGATCGCGACCTGGACGGCGCCCTCGACTTGCTCACCGTCCCGCTCGGGCAGCATCTCCACGATGCGGTCGAGCAGATCCCCCGTGCTCTTGCCGATGGCAGCCGATACGGGGAACGGGTCCCCCAGGCCCAGCTCGTAGAAGGCCAGGTGGCGCTGGTCCTCGGGCAACCGGTCGGCTTTGTTGGCGACCAGCAGCACCGGACGGTCGACTCCGCGCAGATACTGCGCGATCTCCAGGTCGGCGGGGTGGACGCCCTGCTCCACATCCACCACAAAGAGCAGCACGTCGCACTCCGTCACGGCGGCTTCGACCTGGGCCCGAATCGCCCGGTTCAACGCATCGGCGGCTCCCGGAACGAGCCCGCCCGTGTCCACCAACCAGAAGCGGCGGCCGTTCCAGTCGGCGGCGGCGAAGTTGCGGTCGCGCGTCACGCCCGGCCGCGCGTCGACGATCGCCTCGCGCCGGCCGATCAGCCGGTTGAACAGCGTCGACTTGCCCACATTCGGGCGACCGATGATGGCGACGGTCGGGGCGCCGCTCACGGCCCCTCCCCAAATGCGGAATGCGGAATGTCGAATGTGGAATTCGATGGGCGGGGCTCCTGCGGCACGGAGTCACCCGGCTCAATTCCGCATTCCTCATTCCGCATTCCGCATTCGCTCAGCACATCAGCAAAGTCGTACGATAGCCGGATCTCCATCGGGACCGCGGCGGCGAGCACATGCGCGTCCATGTCGTCCATGAATCGCAGGTCGTCGTTCACGGCCTCCGCCGGCAAGAGCGCCAGATCGAGATCGCGCCGGTCGCGCAATGCCGCGAGAAACGCGGCCCCGGGGAGCAACCCGGCCGTAGTGACCGACGCCCCGAACAGATGGTTCTCGAGCGCCAGGACCTCGAAGCGGCCGCCGGTCTCCCGCTGCAGCGTCTCGATCACCTGAGGCATCAGGGGCGCCATGGCGGTTCCCGTGACGATGCCGATCCGCTTCCCCGCCCAGTCGCCATAGCTTCCCGACGCCTCGGCGATGTGGATCTGCAGGTACCGCACCGCGCCCACGCCGTTCTCGCGCTGCTCGAAATCCCCGTACCACGCGGCCGGAGGGAGCACCGCACCGGCCAGGAGATAGAGCTCGTCGGCCCCGAAGCACCACGGGTGCCCCCGCTCCGCCACGGCCCGCGTCGCCCAGCGATCCGTGGTGGCCAGCGCCGCCCGGCAATCGTCCGGGCTGATGGCGCGGACCAGGCTGTGCTTGCTGTACTCGGTCAGGGCGACGGGCACGATCGAAACCGACAGGACCGCCGAGCCCAGTCCGTACAGGTCCTGCAGCGTGCGCTCGAGCGCCGCCCCGTCGTTCACTCCGGGCACGAGGACGACCTGCGTATGAAACCGGATGCCGTGCGCCGCGAAGTGGGAGAGCTGGGGGACGATGTCCGGGGCCTCGGGGTTGCGCAGCAACCAGCGGCGCACCACGGGATCGGTCGCGTGCACCGACACGTAGAGGGGCGAGAGGCGATACTCGATGATCCGCGCCTCGTCCCAGGGCTTCAGGTTCGTGAGCGTCGCGAAGTTGCCGTAGCGGAATGACAGCCGGTAGTCGTCATCGCGGATGTACAGACTGCTCCGCAGCCCCTCGGGGTTGCCGTCCACGAAGCAGAAGTCGCAGTGATTGGCGCAGCGGCGGATGCGCGGCGGCTCCAGGGTCACGCCGAGCGGCATGCCCTCGGGCCGCTCGATGTCGCATTC
>DATDED010000355.1:0-10376 GCA_036523455.1 Gemmatimonadales bacterium | reverse complement strand
GTTCGGACGGTAGTCGATCAGCGCGTTGTTGCTCTCGAGCTTGAGGACGCCGCTCTCGTAATCATATCCATTGTAGGCGACGTCCACCCGCACCGGCCCGAGCGGCGTGGTGACGCGCACCCCGGCGCCGGGGGTGATCCGCAGCGCCCGAAACGAGAAGGTCTCGTTCTGATTCCGGTACACCTGCCCCACGTCCACGAAGGCGGCGAGGCGCACGCGGTCGGGCCAGACCGGCGATCGCACACGCACTTCGGCGTTGGCCAGGACCACCGAATTCCCCCCGGTGGCCACCCGGCGCGCCTGGTTGTAGACCGTGTCGCCGTTCACGACGGTGATGTCGGTCGTGTCTTTCTCATTCAGCACGTAAACCTGCGGACCCAGCCCGTTCGCGGCGTAGCCGCGCACCGAGTTGGGCCCGCCGGCGTAGAAGCGCTGGTCCGGCGGCACGAACAGCGCGCTTTGCCCGGGCGAGACCGTGATCCGCGCGGGGAACAATGCGCCGGCGTGCACGCGCCAGGCGAACACGCCGTAGCGCCCGAACGGGATGTAGCGTGCCACCTCGATCTCGCCGCGGTTGAATTCGTACAGTCGGTCCGATCCCAGCAGGCGCGAGGCGTGCAGCAGCGTGATCCCCACGTGCCCGCCACGGGTGGGGTCGAGCGTGAAGTCCTCGGTGCGGAGCGCGGCGGTGAGCGTCAGGGAGGCAAACGGGTGTGGGTCCCTCAACGACCGCAACGTGGAATCGTCGCACACGTTGAACACGCTGCAGAAGGCCGCGTCGGTCGCCTCCGTCCGCCCTACTGAGTACCCGTAGGCGAGGCCGAGCGGCACACGGCGGCGGGCGTTGAACGTCACTCCCGCGTTGGCCCCGATCTGGATGCGGGTGTAGGTCTTGAACTCCGAACGTCGCTCGGCGAACACGCCGATACTGGCCGAATGACTGGGCGACAGAAACGTCGGCTGGAGCAGGGTGAGGGCGACGTTGTAGTTCAGGGTGTCGGAGGTCGAGTCCCCCTCCAGCGGAAAGCAGACCGAGCCCGGTTTGGAGAACCCCATGTCGAGCGGCGCACCGACGCCGATCTTCGATACCCGCGTACTCAGATTCAGCACCCGGGCGTCCCCGAGAAAACCGTACGACGACCACCCGCCCTGGGCCCGGAAACAATCGAGGGTGCCGTACCCCGCGCCGAGACCGATCCGTTGTCGTGGCCCCTCGGCGACGCTCACGACGAGGTCCACTGTCGTATCGCCGTTCTGAGGCGGCACGGTGTCCCGCATACCCACCGTCGCCGCGCGGAACATGCCCGTGCCGTACAGGTCCCGCTGGCTCCGGTACAGCAGGTCCTCGCGGTAGGTCTCCCCGGGATGCACCGAGAGCATGCGCAGCACCGTCGTGGTGTCCAGCCGGCGCAGGCCATCGACCACGATGTCCCCGACCCGCATGAAGGGCCCCGGGACGGCCTCGAAGCTGATATCGGCCGCCAGCTCGGCCGCCTCCGCGTCGAAGTTCCGCAGCACCTGGGCAAAGGGAAAACCGCGGTTGCGCAGCCATGCCGCCAGGGTGTCCGCGGATGCCTGCATCAGAAACCGATTGAAGGGGTCCCCCACCTTCAAGGGCATCGCGCGCCGCAGCGGACGCTCGTTCACGATGCCCGCGATCCCAGTCACGTCCAAGTGCCGGACGCGCACCGGCTGGCCCTCAAAGATCCGGAAGGTGATGTACGCGTCGCGGGGTGTGCGCCGCACGCTCGTGTCCACCACCACCTGCATGTAGCCGCTCTGGCGATAATAGATGATCAGGCGCACCACGTCGCGTCGGAATTCCAGCTCGTCGAAGTAGCGCTTCGCGCCGAGTCCGAGCGCCCGCACCAGCGCAGCCCTGGCAAACCAGCTGGATTTCGACGTGGCGATGACGGTCCCCAGGGTATAATCGTCGATCGCATGGTTGCCCACGAAATCGAGCTGGCGCACCACCCGCTCCAGCTCCTGCTGCGCCGCGAGCGGAGCGGTGAGCACGGCCGGCACGTACAGCACGGCGAGAGCGAGAAGACGCGGGAAACGCAATTGACGGTGTATGTTGGGCCCCGTATGTTGGCCGGCCACTACCCCGACTGTCAACCTTTTCGACACCGAACTTGATGCCCCGGTTCCGGGTCTGTCCGACCGCACTCCTGACACTCCTGATCGCCTGCACCGGCGAACGGGGGCGTGGCGACGCTCCGAAGCCGCTCGTCTACTACGAGAGCTACGATCCGCGCTCGCTCGATCCCGCGCTCTCGACCGACGTGCCGACCGGCGAGATGGTCACGCTGCTCTACGACGGCCTCACCCGCTTCGGAGCCGACGGCTCGCTCGAACCGGCGCTCGCCGACCGGTGGAGCGCCGATGCCGCGGGGCTCCGGTACGTGTTCCACCTGCGGCCCGGCGTGAGGTTCCACGACGGGTCGCCGCTCGGTCCCGAGGCCGTCCGGCGCAGCTTCCTCCGCGTCCTCGATCCGAAATCGACCGGCGGGCGCGCCTGGCCCTTGCTCCCGATCGACGGCGCGGCGGCCTACGCCGCGGGCTCGACGACTCAGGTCCCCGGCATCGCGGTCCTGGGCGACACGGCGGTCGCGCTCACGCTGACCCAGCCGCTCGCCGTGTTCCCGAAATTCCTCGCCATGCCGGTCGCGTCGATCGCCGGCCCGGATTCAGGGAACGATCTGTCGGCCCGGCCTAACGGCACCGGGGCGTGGCGCTTCGTCAGCTGGGCGCACGACGATGCGCTGCACTTCGCGCGCAACCCCGACTACTGGGGCGGTGCGCCGCAGGCCGACTCGCTCGTGGTGCGCATCATCCCCGACCAGCTGGTGCGCGCGGCCGAGTTCGAGTCCGGCCGCTTGGACGTGGTGGAAGTGCCCTTCGGCGAGACGGCGCGCTGGCGCGAGCGCCACCCGGCCTGGTTGCAGCAGAAGCCCGCCCTGCGCGTCACCTACATCGCCCTCAACGCGCGCCGCGGCCCGTTGCGCGACGTCCGCGTGCGCCAGGCCATCAACCATGCCGTGAACGTGGACCAGATCCTGTCGACCGTCTGGAGTGGCAGGGGAATCCGCGCCCGCGGCGCCATCCCGCCCACCCTCGCGGGCGGCGACACGACGCGTTCGGCGTTCGCCTACGACCCGGCGCTGGCGAAACAGCTGCTGGCACAGGCGGGGCATGCGGGCGGCTTCACACTCCAGCTCTGGCGCACCGCGGACAACGAGACCCTGGGGCGGGTGGCGCAGGCAGTGCAGTCCGACCTCGCGGCGATCGGCATCCGGGTGGAGATCGTCACGCGCGACGCCCCCAGCCAGCGCGAAGCGGCGCGCGCCGGCAACGCCGACATGGCCCTGCTCGACTGGTGGGCCGACTACCCCGACGGCGACAACTTCCTCTATCCGCTGTTCGCGAGCGCCAGCTTCGGCCCGGGCGGCAACTATGCCTTCTATAGTGACGCGGTCACCGATTCCCTGATCCTCACCGCCCGCCGCACCCAGGACGACGGGGCGCGCACCGCCCTGTACCGCGCCATCGACGAGCGCGTCTATCAGGCGGCTCCCTGGCTCTACCTGTGGTTCCCGGTGGACCTCTGGGCCGAATCGCCGTCGATCACGGGGTGGGAGCTGCCGGTGATCTTCAACGGGCAACGCTGGACCGCGGTGCGGCGGGCGTCCTCGCAGCCGTGAGCGGCGTCCTGGGCCGGCGCCTGCTGCTCGTCGTCCCGACGCTGATCGGCGTGCTCGTCGCCGCGTTCCTGCTGCTCGAAGTCGCCCCGGGTGACCCGGTCCAGGCGATGGTGGGCGAGCGGGCCGACTCGGCCACCATCGCCCGGCTGCGCGCGGAGCTGCGCCTCGACGATCCCCTGCCGGTGCGGTTCGGCCACTACGTGTGGGGCGTGGTGCGCGGCGACCTGGGCCGCTCCTACATCACCCGGCGGCCCATCGCCCGGGACCTGATGGAACGGTTCCCCAAGACCGCCCAGCTCGCGCTCACCGCGATGACCTTCGCCGCGCTCGCGGGAATCTCGCTCGGCGTGCTCGCGGCCATCCGCCCCGGGGGCGCCGCCGACCGGGCCGCCAGCCTGCTCGCCTACCTGGGGGTCTCCTTCCCGGTGTACTGGGTCGCGCTGCTCATGGTGCTGCTCTTCGCCGTGACGTTGCGCTGGTTCCCACCATCCGGATCGGGAGGCCTCGCGTTCCTCGTGCTCCCGGCGGCGACGCTCGGCATGCGCTCGGTCGCGGTCCTGGCGCGGATGACCCGCGGCGCGATGCGGGAGGCGCTGGCGAGCGATTTCATCCGTACCGCCCGTGCCAAGGGACTCCCCGAGCTCGCGGTGGTAACGCGGCACGCGCTGCGCAACGCCCTCATTCCGGTCATCACCGTGCTTGCGCTCGACACCGGCAACTACCTGACCGGGAGCCTGCTCACCGAGTCGATCTTCGCCTGGCCGGGCCTCGGCCGGTACGTGCTGACGGCCATCGAGAAGCGCGACCTCCCCGCCGTCCAGGGCGCGATCCTGTTCATGTCCCTCGTCTTCGTGTTCGTCAACCTCGTCGCGGACCTGCTGTATGCGAAAGCCGATCCTCGTATCGCTCACGATTAGCTGCGCCCTGGGGGCGCCCTTCACGGCCGTCGCCCAGACGGCCGCCCGGCCGAGCCGCGGGTCGCTCGCCCGGCGGCTCGATGCCCTGCTCGACCGGCGTCCGTTCGACCGGGTCACCTGGGGCGTGTCGGTCGTGGACGAGCGGGGGCGGACGCTCTACGAGCGCAACGCCGATCGGCTCTTCGTCCCCGCGAGTAACACCAAGCTCGTCGTCAGCGCGAGCGCCGCCGTGCTGCTGCCCGCCGACTACCGGGTGCGGACCAGTGTGTACGTGAACGGAGCGCTGCAGGACGGCGTACTCGACGGCGATCTGATCCTGTACGGGCGCGGCGATCCGACCTTCTCGGAGCGCTGCTACGGCGTCGACACGCTCGCCCCCGGCGCCTGCGACTCGTCCTTCACCGCGATCGACGCCATCGCCGACTCGATCCGTGCCCATGGTGTGCGCCGCATCACCGGCCACATCGTGGGCGACGGCAGCTACTTCGAGCCGCAGCTCGTGCACCCCGCCTGGAACGTGTTCGATCTCAACTGGTGGTACGCGGCGCCCGTCTCGGGGCTCGGCTTCCACGACAACAGCGTGGACTTCTTCATCACGCCGTCCGATACGGTGGACCGGCCGCCCACGATCACCTGGTCGCCCGAGCTGGGACTGTTCACCTTCGAGAACCGGGCCCGCACCGGTCCGACGGGCGGGGGTTCCACGATCGGCG
The DNA here is from genome assembly GCA_036523455.1 of Gemmatimonadales bacterium. GTDB lineage: Bacteria > Gemmatimonadota > Gemmatimonadetes > Gemmatimonadales > GWC2-71-9 > DASTHG01. Next base: position 5,042 of record DATDED010000355.1, on the reverse strand, counting down.
ACAACTTCTTCCGCACCCCGGGGACGATGGACATCTGGGCCGAGGGGACCGCCGCGCGGGGGCGGAAGCCCTGGACCGAGAGCTTCGCCCTTCCCGACCCCAACCGTTACGCCGCGCGTGCCCTGGCCTTCGCGCTCGAGCGAGGGGGGGTCACGGTCGAAGGGGGCGCGACGAGCACCACCGACTCGCTCGCCTACCGAGCGGCGCGCTGCTGCGACCCGGCGCTGGTCGAGTACCGCGGCCGCCCCATCGCCGACATCCTGTTCCCGATCCTCAATTCCAGCCAGAACTGGTTCGCCGAGATGCTGGTCAAGATTCTGGGCCGGGAGCTGGGCGGGACGGGGTCATGGGACGCCGGGCTCGAGGTGGAGCGCCGCTTCCTCGTCGACTCGGTAGGCATCGACTCGAGCGCCTTCTCGCTCGAAGACGGCTCCGGGCTCTCGGCGGGCAACCTGGTTTCGCCACGGGCGTTCACCCGGCTCCTGAGTTTCATGGCCGGTCACCCCAAGCGGGACGCATTCTTCGCGGCCCTGCCCCACTCCGGCCAGCCAGGCTCGCTGCTGCGGCGCTTCGTGGGCACACCGCTCGAAGGCGCCGTGGTCGCGAAGACGGGGAGCATCGACCGGGTCAATACGCTGTCGGGCTACATCGATCGCCCGGCGGGAGGGCGCCTGGTGTTCAGCATCGAGGCGAACGCGCACGCCGTCTCGGGACGAGCGATGCTGGCACAGATAGATTCGATAGTAGTGGAGATAGGAAAGACGAAGTAAGGCGCTGCGACCGGGAGCGGAGAAAGGCTCTCCAATTGAAGATCTACACCAAGACGGGTGACGAAGGGGAGACAGGCCTCTTCGGCGGCGAACGCGTCCCGAAGGACCACCGGCGGGTGGCGGCCTACGGCGACGTGGACGAGCTGAACGCCGCAGTGGGTCTCGCCCGCGCCACCGCGCCCGTGGACTTCGAGGACCCCCTGCTGCAGACCATCCAGCGCGACCTGTTCACGGTCGGCGCGGAGCTGGCGACGCCCGACCCGGCGCGTCTGGCGAAGGCCCTCGGCGGTCCGCCGCTCGGCGACGCCGAGGTCACCGCGCTCGAGCAGGCGATCGACCGGCTCGACGCCGGCCTCCCGCCGCTCAAGGCGTTCATTCTCCCGGGAGGCGCGCCCAAGGGCGCCGCGTTCCACGTGGCCCGCACCGTGTGCCGGCGCACGGAGCGGACGGTAGTGGGGCTCGCACGGGAGACTCCGGTCTCCCCCGCCATCCGGCGCTACCTGAACCGTCTGTCGGATCTCCTGTTCGTGCTCGCGCGCGCAGCCAACGCGCGCGCCGGGGCGGGCGATCTGCCGTGGTGAGCATCCGTGTCCCGCTGCGGGAGGCGCGGGACGCGTCCTACGACATCCTGATCGACCGCGGCATCCTCGCCCGGCTTCCCGCCCTCCTCGCCGAGCACTGTCCCGCCGCCGCGTACGCGGTGATCGGCGACTCCCACGTGGCGAAGTTGTACGGCGAGCACGTCACCACGTCGTTGCGCGCCGCCGGGATGGTGGCCGAGCTGCTCACCTTTCCCGCCGGAGAATGGAACAAGACGCGCGACACCTGGACCGCGCTGTGCGACCGGATGCTGGCGGCCCATATCGGCCGCGACGGCGCCGTGCTCGCCGTGGGGGGTGGCGTCACCGGAGACCTCGCGGGATTCGTGGCGGCCACCTACTACCGCGGGGTCCCCTGGGTGCAGGTCCCGACCTCATTGCTCGCCATGATCGACTCCTCGATCGGCGGCAAGACCGGCGTCGACACACCGCAGGGAAAGAACCTGCTGGGCGCGTTTCATCAGCCGCGCCTCGTCGTGGCCGATCTCGACGTGTTGGCGACGCTCGCGCTCCCGCAGCTCGCCGCCGGCATGGCGGAGGCGATCAAGCACGCGGTGATCGCCGATGCGGAGTATTTCGCGCTACTGGAGCGCTCGCCCGTGCCGGTGACGGCCGAGGCGGCGACGGTCGAGCGGGTGGTGGCACGGTCGGTCGAGATCAAGGCGGCGATCGTGGCGGCGGACGAGCGTGAGGCGGGACGGCGGGCGGCGTTGAACTTCGGCCACACGGTGGGGCACGCCCTGGAGGCCACGAGCGGTTACGCGCTGTTGCACGGCGAGGCGGTAGCGATCGGGATGGTGGCGGAGGCGCGGCTGGCGGAGACGATCGGCGTGGCCGAGCGCGGCACCGCTGCTCGCATCGCCCGGGCGCTCGAGCGGCATGGGCTCCCGATCGCGTTGCCCGATGGGGCCAACGCGGACGCGCTCATGGACGCGATGCGGCACGACAAGAAAGTGCGGAGTGGCGCGCTGCGCTTCGCGTTGCCGTCGCGGGTGGGGACGTTGGAGTCGAATGCCCGCGGCGAGTGGACCGTTGCCCCTTCTGAGGCGCAATTGCGTCAGTCGCTCGACGGAGATTCGTAGCGGATTGATAATCTGCTGCGAACACGTCACTTAGAACCATTCCACCAGCTTTCAACAACTCGCCCACACGATTTGCACGCCAAGCACTTTCCACACGACTTGTGGATAGTGGACAAATCGTGCAGTCGCCCGCGCAATAAGAATTTGTGATGTGGATAACTCTGCAGATTTGCACGTGTTGACGGGCGTTCCTATATTGTGCCCGCTTTCAGGTCACTCTAGGCGGTCAGTCGCGCCGTCTCCGGCTAGAACGCGTATGCCCTGCTATGGAGTCCAGCGCATGGCTCGTGCGTCGACTGGAAAGTCCAAGTCGTTCTTCAAGGCCACACCGTCCGGTGCCTTCGACCAGTACCTGCAGGACATTCAAAAGCTCCCCCTGATCAAAGACCCCGCCGAAGAACGGCGGCTGGCGCGGCGCGTGCAGCGCGGCGACGAAAAGGCGGCGGAGCGACTGGTCACGGCGAATCTGCGGTTCGTGATCTCCTACGTGAAGAAGTACCAGGGACACGGACTCGATCTCTCCGAGCTGGTGGCGATCGGCAACGAAGGCCTGCTCAAGGCGGTCAAGAAGTTCGACCCCGACCAGGGCGTGAAGTTCATTTCCTACGCCGTGTGGTGGGTCCGCCAGGCCGTCCTCAAGGCCCTCGCCGAGCAGACACGCAGCGTCCGCATCCCGCTGAACCAGAATTCGCAGCTGATCCGCATGAGCCGCACCGAGACGTACCTGTCCCAGGAGCTGGGGCGCGAGCCGACCGACGACGAGATCGCCCTGGCGCTCGAGGACACGGTGGAGAACGTGCGCACGGCGCGTCGCATGACGGCGGCGGAGCTGTCGCTCGATGCGCCGGTGGACCGCACCGACAAGGACGCGGCCACCCTGGGCGAGCGGTTCGCGGGCATCGAGGGCGGCGAGATCGAAGAGCGAACCGACGGCCGGCTGATGCGCGAGTTCATCGATCGCATCTTCCAGAAGTACCTCACCCCCCGTGAACGCAAGATCCTCTACCTCTACTACGGTCTCGAAGAAGGCAGCGAAGCCATGACGCTCGAGAAGATCGGCGCGCTCATGGGCGTCACCCGGGAGCGCATCCGCCAGATCCGGGAACGGGCCTTCGAGAAACTGCGCGGGTCGCCCGACGGCAAGGCGCTCAAGGGGTTCTGGCGCGCGGCTTGATCGTCGGGACGTCGAGCAAATCCGGGGGGTCGGGTGAGCATTCCCGACCCCTCGTTGTTTGACCGTATAGTATTCGGCTCATGACGGCCGCTTTCAACCCTGCCGGGTCCCTCGCACGGGAGCTCACACGGCTCGTCGGACCACGCCACGTGCGCGTCGCGGCGAGCGAGCGTCTCACCTACGCCTCGGACGGCCTTCCCACACACCGGCGCACGCCCGGACTCGTCGTCCTGCCTGGCACCCGCGACGAGGTCGTCGCGGTGGTCCGCGCGCTCGCCCGACTCAAGGTGCCGTTCGTGCCCCGCGGGGCGGGCACGGGGCTCTCGGGCGGGGCGCTCGCCGCTCCGGACGCCGTCCTGCTGGTGCTCACCCGCCTCAACCGCATTCTCGAAATCGACGCGCGGAACCGGCGCGCGGTCGTGGAGCCGGGCGTGGTCAACGTCCGGCTCTCGGCGGCCGCGGCGCCGCACGGGCTGCACTATGCCCCGGACCCCTCGAGCCAGACCGCCTGCACCATCGGCGGGAACGTGGCGGAGAACGCCGGGGGCCCGCACTGCCTGAAACACGGCACCACGACCCAGCACATCCTGGCGCTGGAGGTCGTGCTCGCCGACGGCTCGGTCGTCGGCTTCGGCAGTCCCGGCGGCGAAGGCTGGGGTCCTGATCTGGTGGGCCTGTTCGTCGGCTCGGAGGGCAACTTCGGAGTGGCCACCCGGATCACCGTGCGGCTCACCCCCACTCCCCGCGCAGTCCGCACGCTGCTCGCCGACTTCCCGTCGCTGCGCAACGCCGGCGCAGCGGTCTCGGCCGTCATCGCCAGCGGCGTGGTGCCCGCCGCCCTCGAGATGATGGATCGGTCCTGCGTCAACGCGGTGGAGGACTCGGTCTACGCCGCCGGCTACCCGCGCGACGCGGCCGCCGTGCTGCTGGCCGAGCTGGACGGCGCCGTGCCCGCGGCCGTGGACGCGGACGCGCGGGCGGTGGCGGCGCTGCTCACCGAGCACGGCGCGCGCACCGTCCGCTCGGCGACCGACCCCGCCGAGCGGGAGCGCCTGTGGCAGGGCCGCAAGAAGGCCTTCGGCGCGATGGGACGCCTGTCCCGCGATCTCGTGGTCCAGGACGCCGTGGTGCCCCGCTCGATCCTGCCCGACGTGCTCGAGCAGATCAGCGGGATCGCGGCGCGCTATGGCCTGGTCGTTTCCAACGTCTTCCATGCGGGCGACGGCAACCTGCACCCCAACATCTCCTTCGATGCCACCGACGCCGCGCTGAAAGCGCGGGTCGAGATCGCGTCGGCCGAAATCATGGCCGCGTGCATCGCGGCGGGCGGGACCATCACGGGGGAGCACGGCGTGGGGCTCGACAAGCTGCGCTACATGCCGCTGGTGTTCGACGGGGACGCGCTCGCCGCGATGCA
>DATDED010000354.1:0-3613 GCA_036523455.1 Gemmatimonadales bacterium | reverse complement strand
GCGCCGCAAAGCCCGTGGCCGAGCCGCCCGGCCCGCCGCTGCTGCTGGTGGAGCGCCCCCATTTCCACCACGAGGAAGACGACGAGGACGAGGAGGAGAACGCGCAGCCGAAGGAGAAGGAACCGGTGCTGCTCTGGGCCGACCACGGCCACGAAGCCGCCGTCGCGGCGGCGGCCGCGGCAGCGGCAACCGCCGCGGAGCAGGCTCCCGCAGTAGAAAGCAATCGCCCGCTGGAGAAAGCGTGGTTGCAGCTGCGGTCGCAGCTGCGGTCGAAGGTGCGCCCGCGGCTGCAGCAGCTCGCGACACAGTCCCGGCAGCTGGCGGCCCGCTGGTGGACCCTGCCGCGCAACCTCCGCTACGGCTCCACGGCCGGCGTCGCCGTTCTGGTGCTCGCCCTCGTGTGGTGGGGCGTGGCGCAGGGGGGACGGGAAGAGAAGCACCCACCCACCCCCATCAACGAGCCACGGCCCACCGGCGTGCAGACCCCGTCACAGTCCGCGAATCCGACCGCGCCGGTGCGGCCCCGGCCAACCCCGCCGCGCATCGCGACGAGCACGCCCCGCGGCTCGACGCCTTCAGGCACGGCCACGCATCCCGACAGCGGAACCCGCCGTCCGCCCGCCGGCCAGCGCGGCACCGTGGAGCCGGCGCACCTCTTCATCAACTCGTCACCGTGGGGTGTGCTCTTCATCGACGGGCGCCAGATCGGCAACCTGCCGCAGGCCGGCGTCGTGGACGTGCCACCTGGCACGCACACCATCCGCATCGTTCGCGACGGCTTCCTCCCCTACGAATCGGTGATCGCGATCGAGGCCGGTGAGGCGCTGCGCCTGACCGATATCGTGCTGCAGGAGAGGCCGCAGTGACGCGGGGATGGCTGCGCGCCGCGATAGCGCTCGGCGCCGCGGTGACGGCCGCGGCGCTCGCCGCCCCGGTCGCGTCCGCCCAGGATTCGACCGCGCTGGGCGCGGCCGCCCAGGCGGCCCTCAACCGGGGCGTGCGGCACTACCAGGGGCTGCAGTACGACTCGGCCATCGTGTACCTGCGCCGCGCCCTGACCGGCGCGGCCGGCGATACGCTGGGCGAGGCCGGCCGCACCCGGGCCCTCTCCTACATGGCCGCCGCGCAGCTGTTCCGCGGCCGGCGCGACTCGGCGTACGCGATCTTCCGCCGTCTCGTCGTGTTCAACCCCCGCGCGCGCCCCGATCCCCTCATTTTCCCGCCCGAGGTCACGACCATCTACGACTTCGCGCGTGAAGCCACCAAGGTGGTGCGGGTCGAGGCGCCGCGCGATACGTCCATCCGACTCGGTGCCGACCGCTTCCGGGCGCGCCTGTTCGCCAGCTCGTTCCACCAGGTGATCGTCGCGCTGGAACGGGAGGACGGGTTCACCATCAAGACGCTCTACGCGGGCGCGATCAGCGACACGCTGCAGGTCTTCTGGACCGGCGAGGACACGCTCTATCTCGCCAACGATTCCGGACGCCTCGTCTTCTCGGTCACGTCGCTCACCAGCGCCGGCCGGCAGGGTCGCGTCGTGCGGCTCCCGCTCGACCTGGTGCTCGGTCCCCAGGACACGCTGCCCTCGCCGCCGCCGCTCCCCGATTCGCTCTTCCTCCCCGAGAAGGAGTCCGCCGGCCAAGGGCTCCGCGCGCTCGTGCGGGGAGCCGGAGTGGGCGTCGCGGTGGCGCTGCTGCCGGGACTCGTCGCCGGCGGAGACGCGCCCTCGGGGAGCCGCTACGTCGTGGCCGGGGGTCTGAGCCTCGCGGGACTCGTCGGCTTCCTGAAGCACCGGCCGGGACGTCCCCTGCCCGACAACATCGCCACCAACCAGTCGCTGCGCGAAGGCTGGCAGGCGCAGGTCCAGACGACCGCGCAGGAGAACGTGATCCGCGCGCAGCAGAAGCGGCTCGACATCCACGTCGGCCCGCCCGAAGTGATCGGCGGTGGCCCGTGAGGAAGACAACCGCGATCGTGCTGCTGCTCGCCGCGGGCGCCGCCCCCTCCCCGGTCGCCGCGCAACGCTTCCAGTGGGAGGCGTCGTTGTCCGGGGTCGGGATGCGGGTCCTCAGCACCAGCGGGCCGGCGACGCAGAAGCTGTCCGGCGCCGTCTTCGGCGGTCAGGGACACATCCTCTTCGCCGGGCTGGTCACGCTCAATCTCGGGTACTGGCAGGGCCAGATCACGCCCGCCGCTGGGCAGTCCTCGATTGCGCCGCGCGACGTGGTGGAAGGGTACGCCCAGATCGGCGCGCGGCCACTGCCCTGGCTGTGGCTGCGCGGCGGCCCCCACGCCTGGACCTATATCAGCAACGCCGGCCGGCAGCGCTGGCTGCTCATGGAAGGGCGCGCGCGGGTGCAGGGCGAGATCGTCCCCGAGGTCCAGTCCTACCTCGAGTTCTGGAACGTGTTCTCGGCGAACGTGAACGTGCCGCAGGGGTTCCAGTCGGGCCGGGGCGCCGAGGGCGGGATCAGCCTGCGGATCCGCGACGTCCCGATCATCCCGGAACGGTTCCCGGTGCGCATCCGGGCAGCCTACGGGATCGAGCGGGTGCGCATGGAGGGCGGCGTGCGGTCAGAAGTGGTGGACCGGCTGTCCTTCTCGATCGGCATCGAGAACCACTGATCCCGCCCCGTCAGCGGTCGGGCACGATCCGGTAGAGAATCTCCCCGTTCCGAATCAGGCCGAACTGCTCCCGCGCCACCCGCTCCTGCGTGGCGGGGTCGGTCTCGAGCGCCCGGGCGAGGCGCGCCAGGGAGTCGAGACCCGCGCGCAAGGTCGCGACCGAATCGCGCTCGTCGGCGAGCTGACCGCGCAGGGTGAGCCAATCGACCGTGCTGTACTCACCGCCGAACACCGCGAGCAGCACCAGGGCGACGCCCCCGCCCAGCCCGATCAGTCGCGCGCGTTTCACAGCCCGTAGAGATCCCGGCCGGGATAGTGGCCGACGTCGCCCAGCGCTTCGGCGATGCGCAGCAGCTGGTTGTACTTGGCGATGCGGTCGGTGCGCGACCCCGAGCCCGTCTTGATCTGTCCGACGCCGCTGGCCACGGCGAGGTCGGCGATGAAGGTGTCCTCGGTCTCCCCCGAGCGGTGCGAGATGACAGCCCCGTAGCCGTTGGAGCGCGCCAGCTCGATGCACTGCAGGGTCTCGGTGAGCGTGCCGATCTGGTTCACCTTGATGAGGATCGCGTTCGCGACATCCTCCTCGATGCCCCGGGCCAGGCGATCCACGTTGGTGCAGAACAGGTCGTCGCCCACGAGCTGCACCCGGCTCCCCAGGACCTCGGTCAGCTTCGCCCACCCGGCCCAGTCGTCCTCGGCCAGCCCGTCCTCGATCGAGACGATGGGGTAGCGGTCGATCCAGGACTTGTACAGCGCAACCATCTCATCGGACGACTTCGTCCCGGTCCCGCTCTTCTTGAACACGTAGGCCCCATCCTGGTAGAACTCGGACGCCGCCGGATCGAGCGCGATCGCCACGTCCTTCCCCGCATCGAAGCCCGCGCTCTCGATCGCCGCCATGATCGCCTCGAGCGCCCCTTCGTCGTTCGGCAGGTTGGGCGCGAAGCCGCCCTCGTCGCCCACCGCGGTCGAGAGCCCGCGCTTGGCG
>DATDED010000353.1:0-9863 GCA_036523455.1 Gemmatimonadales bacterium | reverse complement strand
GTCGAAATGCTGAGCAGCCGGATCTTGCGGGGGACGCTCGAGGTGTCGCCCGCCGGCGGCTTGATCTTGGCCTCGAAGTTCTGCTGCAGCCCCAGGGTCACGGTCTGCTGGGGATCGCTGTGGGCATTGAGCAACCGCGTGCCCGACGGGTCCAGCGCGTGGGCAAACACCGAGTCCACGCTAGCGCCGGGGGCGTACTGGTAGCTCACGATGGGGGAGATCGAGTGCCGGATCCTGGAGAGCGGCCCGACCCCCGGGAAGAACCCAAAGAAGGTCGGCGCGAGACCGAGCGTGAATTGCAGCCGCTTGCCCTGCTGGAGGAACCGCCCCCCGGTGAACTGGTTGCGCAGCATGAAGGGGCCGGCGCTCGTCTTGTTCACGATCCCGATTCCCGGCTGCAGTCGCCAGGTGCCACTGAAGAGCTGCGGCAGATTGATGCCGGTCGACCAATCCACCCGCGTGTCGAATGAGCGGGCGTAGACTACGGTGTGCAGCACCGAAGAGTCGGTCGGATCGGGCACGGTGAAGGAGAGCGGTTGCCCGGTCCGGTTATCCACGATCGACAGGCTGTTCGCCCAGTTCCAGCGCCCGAGCCGTAGAGGAGTCCCGATGGAGATGATGGTGGACCGGTTGTCGAAGGTGGTGATCGTATCCGGAACCCCCGCCGCGTGGGGCAGCGGCAACCCGGGATTATGAAACGATTGCGTGTTGGTGAAGCTGAACGACGGGGACCAGGTGGCCCACGAGGCGAGATCGATCGGCGCCGGCGTGATGGACACGCGGGGCAGATTCTGCTGCACCAGCTTGTTCGACAGGTTCTGTGAGAGGTTCCCGCCGAGGTTGAACGTGCCCCAGGAGAAGCGCTTGTCGAAGTTCACCTGGGAGCTGAGCTGGGCCGTCGTCAGGAACGGGTCGATCGTGTTGCGCTGCACCACCCGCGCGCTGGTCGCGTAGTTGACGCTGGCCGCGAAGCGCGTGCGGTTATTGAAACTCTGGGTGTGGAACCAGTTGATCTGGCTCGAGTGGGCCGGTTGGTCGAGCTGGCTGAGGCGCGACAACGACAACCGGCCATCCACGAACCGGTCCAGCCAGCGGTAGTGCATCTGCCCGTTGACCGAGAAGCTCGTCCCCGAGAACCAGTCGGCTGAGGCGAGGACATCGACGTAGTCGTTCAGGACGAAGTAGTACCCGATGTTGGACACGTGCCGTCGGTATCCCCGGGTGGGGCGTACCAGGTCGTTGAGCCCGAAGCGCGGCACGAGCATGCCGCTGCGGCGGCCCGGCCGAATGTCCTGAAAAATGAACGGCAGCCAGAGGATCGGGACGTCGCGCACGTACAGCACCGCCGGCCGCGCCACCATGACGTTCTTGTTGAGCCACTTCACTTCCCCGGCGGCGAAATGGTATCCGGGGACAGGACGCTCGTCGGAGGTGATGTCGCTGCCGGCGCCGTACATGCGCGTCGAAGCCGAGTCGACCGCCATGTTGCCCCGCATGTACCAGGTGGCACCGCCCTGCGGAAAGGTGGTCAGCGCCTCGGTGACCGTGCCGCGCCGGATGCAAGTGTCGTAGCTCATCCCCCTCCCGACGAGCACCGTCGGCGGCGAGCTCGGCGTCGCCTCCTCAAACAGACGCGGGAAGCCGCGCGCATCGAGCCGGCAGCTGGCCTCGCGGTAGTGCACGGAGTCCGCCTCGAGCTTGGTCCCCTCCCGGTCCACGAGGGCTTCGCCGACGAGCACGATGGTCTGGCTGTCCCCCAACACCAGCAGGGTATCGGAGACGTAGTGCGTGATCCGGTATCCCGAGAACTTGAGCAGCGAATCCATCACGGGATCGGCGGCCGGGAAGGTCCGCGTCGGCCCGGTCGGCAGGCCGAGCCGGCGGGCGGCCGCGGTGTCGAGGGGCCGGCCGGCCACCGCCGCCGAGTCCACGCGGCGCGTGGTGTCGCGTCGCACCGGTTGCTGTGCCGCGAGGTGCCGCCCGGGCAGGAGGAGCGCGACGACGAGCCCGGCCACCGCCGCCCTCGCCCGGCTCGCGGCGCGGGCTTTTCGCCGGAGCACGACCCAGGCGCACCAGATGCCGATCTCGTAGAACAGCATCAGGACGATGATCCCGATGACCATCGACAACGCGTCCGGCGGAGCGAGGAACGCGGCCAGGACGGCGGCACCCAGGAGCGCGAAGCGACGGTTCTTGCGGAGACCCGTCGGGGTCACGAGACCGAGTGCGGCGAGGATGATGATGACCAGCGGGAGCTCGGTCGTGCATCCGACGGCCACGATGACCTGGGCCGCGAAGGTGAAATAGCGGTCGGCCGTGATGATCGGCTGCAGCGACTGATTCTGGAACCCCAGGAGAAAATTGAGCGCATGCGGCAGCGCCAGCAGGTAACCCGCCGCGGCGCCGCCCAGGAACAGGATCACGCCCGAGGCCAGCGCCGGCACGACGAGGCGCTTTTCCCGCTCGTACAACGCGGGCGCGAGGAACGCCCAGATCTGAAACACGGTGTACGGCGACGTCAGGACGACGCCGACGATGAACGCGAACTTCAACGTGATGAAGAAGGGGTCGGTCGGACTGGTGAAGTTGAGCCGTCCCCCGGGCAGGTGGGGCGCGATGGGCCGCATCAGCAGCCCGATGACGTCCACACGCTCGACGATGAACCACCCGATCACCGTGCCCAGGAGCACGGCGAACAGGATCTTGAGTAGACGCCAGCGCAGCTCCTCGAGGTGATCGAGGAACGGCATTTCGCCGCGGGAAGAAGCGTCGGCCACGGGGGAGTGGGGCTAGCGCCCCAGGGTTTGCAGCTTGTCGCGCGCGAGGTTGGCTTCGTCGGAGCGGGGGTATCCGGCCAGGACGCGCGCATAGAAGGTGCGCGCGGCGGCCTTGTCACCCCGTTGCTCGGCGAGGAGGCCCAGCTTGTAGAGGGCCGAGGGCGCCCGCGGCGAATTGGGATAGCGCTTCACGACTTCCTGGTACACCGCGGCGGCGGAATCGGGATTCTCGGCGGCGAACGACTCCCCGATGTAATAGAAGGCGTCCGGTGCGTGCTCGTCGTCCGGGTACAGGCGAAGGAACTCCCGGAAGCCGAGCCGTGCCGTCGTGAAACTCCCCCGCCGGTATTGCTGCAGGGTCAGGTCGTACATCTGACCCGCACCGGGCGCGCCGGCGGGCGGCGCCGCCACCGCCGGAGGCTGGACCGCCCCGGTGGTATCGACCGGCGCCGGCGCGGGCGCGGGGGCCGGCGTCGCCAGCCGGCTGCGCAGCTCGGACAGCCGCTGCTGACTCTGTCCGGTCAGCTCCTGCAACGACCCGAGCTGCTGCTGCACCGCCTGCAGGTCGCTGCGGATATCCCCCCGGATCTGCACGAGCGCGTTCTGCTCGGCGGCCAGGGTCGCCTGCACCGACGCGAGCACGCGGGCGAGGGAGTCCCGCTCCACGCGCCGCAGGCTGTCACCGCGGGTCAGCTCGCTCCGCAGCGCCTCGACCTGGAGCTCCACCTTCCGGACGTCGCCTCGCAGGGCGCATCCGGCCAGGAGTCCCAGGCCGAGGAGCCACGGCGCGCGCCTACGCGACACGCGTTACGGCCTCCGCAGCACGTCCCCGCCGCTGAGAATCTCGAACTCGTCGCGGCGGTTCTGGGCCCAGGAATCCTCGTCGTGCCCCATGGCGACGGGGCGCTCTTCTCCGTAGGACGCGGTTTCGATCCGGCTGGCGTCGACCCCGTGGCTCACCAGGTAGTTCTTGGCGGCGGTGGAGCGGCGGTTCCCGAGCGCGAGGTTGTACTCATCGGAGCCCCGCTCGTCGCAATGGCCGTTGATGCGGATGCGCAGATCGGGGTTTGCGTTCAGGATGGCGACCTTCTGGTCCAGCATCCCTGCATCATCGGGCCGGATGTTCGCCTTGTCGAAATCGAAGTGAATCATGGCCGCCAGCGTGTTGCGTACCTCGGCTGCCGCCGCGGCGACCGCGGCCGCGGAATCCGCCGCGCGCTGCCGGGCGAGGCGCTCCGCTTCCTCCTGTGCGCGCCGCGCGGAATCGGCAGCGATCGAATCGGCGCGCGCACGCTCGGCCGCGGCGACCGAATCGGCGTTCGCCTGCGGCACGGGAGCCACCTCGGGTTCCTTCTTCGCGCAGGCGGCGACGAGCGTCACGCCGAACCCCATCAGGACCAGCGAGTGGACGCGTTTCATGGTGCCATGTTCTCCCGTTTCAGGGGTTGGTAGGAACAGCCTCCGGTATCCGCGGAGACCAGGCCGGCAGGCGTGCCCCGCTCTGCTGCAGCAGGGGACGGATGCGCCCCGTCTCCAGATCGATCACCCACAACTGCCGGTAGCCGCTGCGGTCGGAGACGAAGGCCAAGTGACGGCTGTCCGGCGCCCAGGTAGGGTCCTCGTTGCGGCCGAGCGACGTCAGCTGCCGCACCGACCGAGTCCGCACATCGAGCACGAAAACCTGCAGCGTGCCGCCGACATCCCGGTGAAAGGCCACCGACTGTCCGTCGGGAGACCATTCCGGAGCGTTCGATGAGCCGGTCACCCCATAATCGAACGGGGCGAACAGCTGCTGATCGGTCCCGTCTGCGCTCATGACGTACACTTGCGGCAATCCGGGCCGCGTCGATACGAACGCGATCCGCTGCCCGTCGGGACTGTAGGTCGGAGACAAGTTGTCCGAAAAGCCGCCGCGGGTCAAGCGCTGCAGGCAGCAATTGTCGCGCATGTTGACCGTATAAACATCGGTGCCTTCTTCGGTCGCCCGGCTGAACGCGAGCGTTTTCCCGTCGGGCGAGAAGGCCGGAGTGAAGTCGAGCGCCTTCCCGGTCGTGACGACGCTCACGCGGTGGTGGGTCGCCACGTCCTGCACGAACAGCTGCCCGTGACCTTCCGAGAATTCCATGTAGCTGAACTGTCGTCCGTTCCGGGCCCATGCCGGCGACATCGCCTGATGATCGGAGGACGAGACCAGGCCGATATCCGTCCCATCCTGATCGATCGTGTACACCTTGCCGTCACGGACGAACAGGATACGGGTGGCGGCGATGCCCGGGGCGCCGAGCGTCGCCTGCAGTACCTGGTCGGCCACCCGGTGCACGGCCAGCCGGAATCCCGATTGCCCGAGGGCGGGCAGCACTTGGCGGAACGCGCGACGAATGCCGCCCGCCGTGACGTCGTGGACGACGACGACGGTGGTGTCGCCGACGCGTCGGGCCTCGATCGCGAAGTCCGCCCCGAGCGCCCGGTAGAGCGGGTAGTTCAAGCCGGGCGCCGTCCGGGGCGCCGTGACGGGGGGCTCCGCCGGCCCGAGACTCGCGGCGCCGGCGCCCGGCATGGTGATCACCTCGAAGCGATCGCTGTAATCGAGGTCGCGGGTGATGATGGCGCGCACCGAATCCAGACTCGCCTGACTGCCGGGCAGGACCACGATCCCGGGGCGCACGCCGGGCCGGTACACGATACCGATCCGAACGCCGCGGTCGATGGCGGAGGTGTCCTGGGCGGATAGGCGGATGGTCGGCTGGGCGGATACGACGGCTGCCAAGAGCAACAACCGTCCGTCCGCCCATCCGGCGATCCGCCGACCCGCTCTCATCGGCGCTGCCCCGAGAAGTAGAATCGCACGAAGAGCACGTCCGGCACCCACCCGTCCGGCAGCACGCCGAACGCCTTGAACCGGCCGGCCTCTTCGATCGCGCCCTGGGCTTCGAGATCGAATGCGAAGTTGCCCGACCGCTTCACGAATTGCAGGTCGGTGACGGTGCCGTCCCGGTGCACCATGAAAGCGACCTCGGCATCGAGCGGCGTGTTGTCCAGGGGACGCTGCCAGCGGCGCAGCACCTGAGACACGACGTTCTGGAGGTACTCGGGGTACGGGAACTCGATGCCCTCGGTGCTGACGGTCGCGACGTCGCTGCCGGTACTCGGCGTCTCGCCCGGCAGCGGGCGCGCGGTCGGCGTCGTACGGGGCGCAGCCTCGCGCTTCTTCGTGTCCGCGACGGGGGGCGGCGCCGCGGTCGCGGCAGTGTTCTTGGGTGCGGGCTTCGGCGCGGCGGGCGGCGGCTCCACAGGTGCGGCCTCCCGCTCGACGGCTGGCGGCGCGGGCCGCGCATCAGCGGGCAGATCCGGTGCGGCGATGAGCCGCACCCGGTAGGTGGGCGGCGCCGAGCGCGCGCCCGAGGCGGACGCCAGGAACATGACGAGCACCGCGCCGTGCACCACGACCGTACCGGCCAGTCCGAGGGGAATGTTCGTCACGGCGCGGCCGTGGGGGCTCATCGCGTCGTCTCCGGCTCGGCCACGAGCCCCACATCGTTCACCCCGGCGGCACGGATCACGGCGAGCACCTGCACCACCGTCGCGTAGGCGACGCGGCCGTCCGCGCGGAGGTACACCCCCGTGGGATGCCGGCTGCGCACGAACGCCGGGAATGTCGCCCGGAAGTCCTCGTAGGACAGCCCGGACTGATCGAGGAAGATGCGCCCGGTCCGGTCCACCGTCACCACGAGACCGGTCTTCGGCTCGATGGGGCGCGCCTCGGCTCGTGGCAGGCGGACATCGACGCCGCCCTGCATGATCGGCGCGGTGATCATGAAGATGATGAGGAGCACGAACGCCACGTCGACGAGACTGGTGACGTTGATGTCGGCGGTCAGCGGCAACTCGCCGTGCCCGCGCAGCCCGCCGCCGCCCACGAGGCCAGCCATCGGCTAGAGCCTCCCCTCGCGCGCCAGGGTACCGATGATCTCCTGGGCGAAGCCTTCCAGCTCTCCCGCGAACAGACCGAGGCGGTTGACGTAGGCGTTGTACGCCATGACCGCCGGCACCGCGACCGCCAGACCCGCGACGGTGGTCACGAGGGCCTCGGCGACGCCCGGCGCGACCGCCGCGATGTTCCCCGAGCCCCCGACGGCGATACCGATGAAGGCGTCCATCACGCCGAGCACCGTGCCCAGGAGCCCGAGCAGCGGACTGACCGAGCCGAACGTGGCCAGCCACGGGATGAAGCGGGCGGCGGCATCGCGCTCGGCCGCGACCTCCTTGGCGAGCACCATGCGCAGCGCCTCGAGCTGCATCATCGTCAGCGTCGGGGTGGGGTTGGGCCCCGCTGGTTCGCGCAGCAGGCCGGGCTTCAGGTGCGAGAAGAACTGCACGGCTTCGCGCAACAAGCGATTGTACGGCGATGGCGGCAAGCGCATCGCCGTG
Organism: Gemmatimonadales bacterium; assembly: GCA_036523455.1. Classification (GTDB taxonomy): domain Bacteria; phylum Gemmatimonadota; class Gemmatimonadetes; order Gemmatimonadales; family GWC2-71-9; genus DASTHG01. The sequence goes on along the minus strand of DATDED010000353.1, from coordinate 2,658 downwards.
TGATACGCCTCTTCGAGGCGGTTGGCCTTCTCGATCTCCCGCATGAAGCGATCGGCCTGCCGCCGCATGTGGCGGAACTGCCACCATTTCAGGATGATCAGGTACCAGGAGATGACCGAGAACACCACCAGCACCGCGAGCACGAACTTCGTCTCGCGGCTCGAGGCCAGCACCAGATCCCAGGGCGAGGACGGCAGCGCCCGGCCGACTTGCAGGAGCACCCTACCCCTCCGCGATCCAGCGCATGGTTCGCGCGAGCCCGTCGGGCAGCGGCACCCGGGGGCGCCAGCCCAGCTCGCGTTCCGCCTTCGTGACCGCCAGGGCGCTCCGCAGAATCTCGCCGGCGCGCGCCGGCGCCCGGCGGATCTCGCCCGCGCGGCCGGTGGCCTGCACGATCAGGTCGGCGAGGCGATTCACCGAGGTCTCGATCCCCGTGCCGATGTTGAAGGCCCGGCTATCGAGCGACTGCAGCGCCGGCAGCGGGCGCTCGGCGGCAAGCAGGTTGGCCGCGGCCACGTCCTCGACGTACACCAGATCGCGCGTCTGTTCCCCGTTCCCGTAGATCGTGATCGGCTCGCCCTGGAGCAGGCGCTTGCCGAAGATCGCCACCACGCCGGCCTCCCCGTGCGGGTTCTGCCGTGGCCCGTACACGTTGGCGTAGCGAAGCGCCACGGCCTCCATGCCGTACAACTGGGCGAACGTCGCGAGATAGTACTCCGAGGTCAGCTTGGCGGTCCCATAGGGGGAGGCCGGCAGTTTGGCGGCGGGTTCGGTCGTCGGGGTCGGGGCGCCGTCGCCGTAGACCGTGCCGCCCGAAGAGGCGAAGACGATGCGGTGTACCCCGCCCGCCCGAGCCCCCTCGAGCAGGTTCAGGAGGCCGAGTACGTTGACCTGGGCATCGAAGACCGGATCCTCCACCGACCGGCGCACGTCCATCTGCGCGGCGTGGTGATTGAGGACGGTAAACCCGCCGCCGGCGACGAGCGCGCGGGCTTCCGGCGACCGGATATCGGCGCGGACCAGCTTTGCGGCGGACGGCACGTTTTCCGCTTTTCCCGTGGACAGATCGTCGAGGACGCTCACCTCGTCTCCGGCCGCGAGGTATGCCTCCACGACGTGCGACCCGATGAATCCCGCTCCACCCGAAACCAGTACTCGTCGTGTCATGTGCGTGCGTTTCCTCTCCTCCCTCCGGTGCGGCCGGCCGCCGCGGAGGCGACGATGGTGGGATGATGATCGGCGGCCCCGGTCGAGCGACCGGGGCCGGCAGGCGAGGTCAGGAGGGCATCTTCTTGATGAGGCGCACGGGCATACCGGAGCCAAGAGCGGGGTTCGACATGCCGATAACGATCACCGACGCCGTGTGCTCGCGCGTGTGCACCACCAGGAGCTGCACCCGGACTTCTTCGGAGCGCGCGCCAACTTCGCCGGACGCAGGCCGATACGCCTCAAACACGTCGCCCAACGCAACCCCGTCGGAGCGCCCTTTGTCGATGAAGAGCACCTGCTGGACACTCGCCAGCACGTGCTCGTCGCGCATCGCGATGAGATGCCCCTCGAGCCCCTGCGCGACCGACGCCGGACGGACGGGTCCGGGATCCTTGAACGGCTCCAGCGGCAGCGCGAGACTGCCGCCCTGGATGCGCCCGAACTGCATGATGACCAGCGCCAGCACCTGCTTCTCCTGGACCGACGTCACGCGGGCCACGCCCTGCGGCACCACCACGTCGCCCCACGGATCGAGCTTGCGATCCAGCCGCACGACGAGCAGCGAATCACCCACGTGGTAGGACGCCTGCGACGGCGGCACGATCGCGATCTCCGCGAACTGACCGGCCGTGCCCGGGTCGGTGAGCACCGGGATCGCGGGCTTGGCGGTGTTGCCGATGACGCGCGCCCACGGCAGATCCTCGCCCTCGGTCAGAAAGCCCGAGGAGTAGAACTCGCCGCGCCGCACCGGCCGGTAGATCTGGTTCGCGTAGCGGCGCAGCACGTCCTGCACCTGCTGCTGTTTGGTCGAGCGACGATCGAAGATCGTCCCCGGCCCCTCGGGCTCGGGCGGCGGTTCGGGGATCGCCTGGCCCGTGGTATCGGCGATGCCCTGGCCCACCACCTGGGTGGTATCGATCGGCGCGCCGGCGATGCCACCCAGATCGAGCACCTCGCCGGGATAGATCCAGTGCGGGTCCTCGATCACCGCGGTGTTGCGGCGGTAGATCTCCGGCCACAACAACGGGTCGGCGAAGTACTGCTGCGAGATCGACCAGAGGGTTTCACCCCGCGCCACGACGTGACTTCCGGCGGCGGGGGCGACCGTGGTGGTGTCCTGGGCAGCGAGCGTCGCCGCCACCGGCAGGGCGACCACCACGGCCGCCATGATGCGGCTAGAACGGCAGATCGTCGTCCTCCTCATCCAGCGCCTCCGGGAACGCGTCGAGCGACTCGGTCTTGCCTTCCGGCGCCACCTTCGCGGTCGCCTTGGCGCGCGCGAAATCCCCTGACCCCTCGCTTCCGGCGCCACGGGGTGACAACAGGATCACTTCACGCGCGATGATCTCGGTGACGTAACGGGTCTGCTTTTCTTTGTCTTCCCAAGTGCGGTACTCGACTCGCCCTTCGACGTAGATCTTGTCGCCCTTCTTCATGTACTTCTCGGCG
>DATDED010000352.1:0-9366 GCA_036523455.1 Gemmatimonadales bacterium | reverse complement strand
GTGCTGGAAGTCGAAGCCCGCCGTCAGGCGGGACGGCAGTGATCCCAGCGACAGCGGCCGGGTGAAGGTCGCGCGGGCGCCGTAGTCGGTGCGACCGACGTCGATGTAAGCCGTCGTGATCGGGTTCTTCAGGTCACGCGTGAGCCCAAACACGGTGAACGCCAGCTCTCCCCCATCCGCGGAGGTCCGGCGCAGCGTCGCGCCCGCCTGGAGCTGCGTCACATCCTTGCCGGCGTTGCGATTGAGGTTGAGCGCCGGCGCGCTATCCCGGTTGACGTGGAGCTCGGCCACGGTCAGCGATCCCGGATTGTCGGCGCGGGGGTCGTCCCCCACGTCCAGCAACCCCGTCAGCGACCACGCGCTCCCGACCGGGAATTGGGCGCGCGCGTTGAAATTGCGCAGGTCCGCCGCGCTGTGGTCGCGCTCGCCTTGGTAGTCGAGCCGCGAAGCCGTCACCTGGGCCAGCCCCGCCCCGAGCCGCACGCTGGTCGTCGCCTGCCACTTGTTCCATGTACGGCCCGTCCGCCGGCCGAATCGCCCCGCCACGATCCGGACGTCTTCGGTCGCGTGCTGCGGCGGCTCCGGGTTCGTCCAGAGACTGATCACGCCACCGGCGGCGTTTCCGAACAGCGCCGATGCCGAGCCGCGCAGCACCTCGATCCGCTCCACGTTCCCGAGCTCGACATTGGTCAATTGCCCCTGGCCATCGGGCAGCGTCTGGGGAATACCGTCCAGCAGGACCTTGATGCCCCGGACGGCGAAAGCGGAGCGGCTGCCGAAGCCGCGAATCGAGATGCGCTGGTCCTGCGAGAAGTTGTAGCGGTTGGCGACGTACACGCCGGGCACGCCCGTCAGCGCCTCGTCGAGACCCCAGGTGGGCCGGGCGCCGCTGATCTGCCGGCGGTCGACGACCTGAACCGAGAAGGGAAGTCTGGTGAGCGGCAGCGTCGAGCGGGCGGCGGACACCGAGACGGCCGGAAGCGCGACGACCTTCGTGGACGAGGTCGTGTCGGGCTGCTGTGCGTGCGCGGCTGCCCCCCCCAAGCACCCCGCTCCGCACGCGAGGGCGCGCCACACCCGTGACATTGGCATGGCCCCAGGCTTACCGGGTGCCGGCCCGGACGTCAAGCGCCGATCGGTTGTCGCCTCGGCTCGCTCAGTCGATGTGCAGCCAGGGCGGCCTCCTCCCCTCGGACATGCGACCCACCAGGTGGTGGTCGAGGACCGGGGCTGTCGACGTGGCGGCCATCACACTCCGAAGAGTTCCTCTGAGCCTCTACGCCGATCGCGGCGCGGCGGATTTACCCGGGGTGGCGCAGCAGGCGGTTCCAGCGGATCCGGAACGGATCCAGTGCGACGCTCATGTAGATGAACAGCGGCCGGCCCTCGATATGCGAGCGGGGCAGGAAGCCCCAGAACCGGCTGTCCCAGGAATCGTCGCGATTGTCCCCCATGACCCAGTAGCTGTCGGCCGGCACGACCAACGGACCCCACGTGTGCGGCGTCGGCTGGTAGTGCTCGGGGTCCGTGCCCGCGTAGTGGGGCAGTTGGCGGGTGCGCATCTGGGCGAGCTGGAGCGCGGGAGCCGGCAGGGGGGTGTCGGCCAGATGCAGGGCGTAGGGCTCGTCCAGTCGCTGCCCGTTCCGGATCAGCGTGTCGTTCACCATCTGGAGCGTGTCACCCGGCACGCCGATGAGCCGCTTCACGACGTCCAGATTGGGCGTGGAGTCCTCGACCGACCGGAAGATGACGAGGCTGTTGCGCTTGGGGGTCGCATACCCCGGCAGGCGGCCGAACCGCAGTCCGGTGAACGGAACCTGGAACTGGCCGCCGTATCCGGTCTTGTCGACGAACAGGAAGTCGCCCACCAGCAGGGTGTTCTCCATGCTGGGCGACGGGATGCGAAACGCCTCCACCACGTAGGACCGCAGCACCATCCAGATCGCGACGGCGATCACGATCGCCTTCCCCCAGCTGCGTGCCTCCGCGGCCAGCTTGTCCCGCATCCCCACGGCTACGGGACCCAGTCGGCGATGAAGATGTTCGTTTCCCCTTGGACCGAGCCGTGCCGGTTCGACGCCCAGACGAGCCGCTGCCCGTCGGGGGAGAACATCGGGAACGCGTCGAAGTCCGGATTCGTGGTCACCTGCTCGAGACCCGTGCCGTCCGGGTTGACCAGATAGAGGTCGAAGTTGCGGGAACGGGGGTTCTGGAAATTCGTCGAGAAGATGATCCGCTTGCCGTCCGGCGTGAAGTACGGCGCGAAGCTCGCGCCCGCCAGCTGCGTGATCCGCCGCTGCCCGGAGCCGTCGGCGTTCATCACCCAGAGGTCCATCTGGGTCGGCCGGACGAGGTTCTTGGCGAGCAACGCGCGGTAGTCCGCGCTGTCCCGGGCGGTCGTCAGGCGAGACGCGCGGTACACGATCTGCTTGCCGTCGGGAGAAAAGAACGGCCCGCCGTCGTAGCCCAGGGCGTGGGTCAGCCGCCGGAGGTGCGTCCCGTTGGTGCGCATGGTGTAGATGTCCAGGTCGCCGTTGCGCAGCGACGTGAACACGATCGTCCGGCCGTCGGGGGACAGGGTCCCCTCGGCGTCGTAGCCGCGATTGCGCGTGAGGCGCGTCTTGTGCCGGCCGCTCGAATCCGCGACGTAGATGTCGTAGTCGTAGAGCGCCCACACGTACCCCTGCGAGTAGTCGGGGCGCGGTGGGCACGCCGTGTCGGCGTGCTCGGTGCTGGCGTAGAAGATCCGCGCGTCGCCCGCGAAGAAGTATCCGCAGGTCGTGCGCCCCAGACCGCTCGACACGCGGTGCAGGCCGGTCCCGTCGGTATTCACGACGTACTGCTGATCGCAACCCGAGTCGCCTGGGGTGCGCTGCAGAATGAGCTGGCGTCCCGAATGGGAGAAGTACGCCTCGGCGTTCTGACCGCCGAAGGTGATCTGGCGGATGTTGCGGAGATGCGTTTCCCCGGAGTCGGGGGCGATGACGGCCGCCTGCTGCAGCGCGGCGGTGACCAGAAGAAGTGGGAGCATAGGCCTCGCAAACTAGAAGAAGGGGGAAGCTCCGGCAATCCGAACCGCTCACGGGCGTCGGTGGCGCCTTATACCCCGGTCCGGATTAGATTACGGCCTCGTATGGGTGACCCCCAGTCGTCGCGCCGCCAGCCGCCCCTCCTCGACGCACTCGGCAAGCTGTGCGTCGAGGGCAAGCAGGCCGCCGACTACCTCTGGCAGGTCCCCGACGATGCCGGGGTGCGCCAGCGCATTCTCGAGATCCTCGACCAGGTCGAAGCGGAGAGCCGGGGACAGGGACGGCGCGAAATGCCGCAGGTGGCGCTCGAGTTGAAGATCGCCGCCCGCGCGAGCCCCAGCCCCCAGCAAGTCGATTTGCTCGTCAACGGATTCGACCGACTCTACCACCTGTGGGAAGCCGCGAAGTCGGGCCTGCTCTGACCGCGACGTCCGCCGAGCAGCTCTGCATCAACGCCGTCCGCACCCTCGCCATGGATGCGGTGCAACAGGCCGACTCCGGCCATCCCGGCACCGCCATGGCGCTGGCGCCGCTCGCCTGGGTGTTGTGGCAGCGGCACCTGCGCGTCGACCCCGCAGACCCGGCCTGGCCCGACCGCGATCGCTTCGTCCTTTCGTGCGGCCACGCGTGCATGCTGATGTACGCGACCCTCTACCTGTCGGGTTTCGACCTCGCGCTCGACGACCTGAAGCAGTTTCGCCAGTGGGGCAGCCGCACGCCCGGCCACGTGGAGCACGGCGTGACCCCCGGCGTCGAGACCACCACCGGCCCCCTCGGTCAAGGCGTCGGCAACGCCGTCGGCATGGCGATCGCGGAAGCGCAGCTGGCCGCCGTGTTCAACCGGCCCGGCCACACCGTCGTCGATCACTACACCTACTTCCTCGCCTCCGACGGCGATCTCATGGAAGGGATCAGCCACGAGGCGTGCTCCCTCGCCGGGCACCTGCGGCTGGGCAAGCTGATCGGCTTCTACGACGACAACCGCATCACGATCGACGGCGCCACCGACCTCACGTTTTCCGACGACACGGCCCGGCGGTTCGAGGCCTACGGCTGGCACGTGCAGCACGTGCCCGACGGCAACGATCTCGACGCCATCGACCACGCCATTCGCCACGCCCACGCCGCCGCCGATCGCCCCTCGCTGATCATCCTGCGCACCCACATCGCCTACGGCAGCCCCAACAAACAGGACACTGCCGAAGCGCACGGCGCTCCGTTGGGCGCGGCGGAAGTGAAGCTGACGAAGCAGGCCCTCGGCTGGCCGTCGCTCGAGCCCTTCTTCGTTCCCGACGAAGCGCTCGCCGAGTGGCGGCGCGCCCGGCCGCGGGGCGCGCTGCTGCACGCCGACTGGCAGGCGCGCTGGTCCGACTACCGCGCCACACACCCCGAGCTCGCAGCAGAGCTCGAGCGTCGGCTCGCGGGACGGCTTCCCGACGGCTGGGACTCCGCCCTGCCGGCGTTCGCCGCGACCGACACCCAGGCGACGCGTGCCGCTTCGGGCAAGGTCCTGAACGCCATCGCCCCTCGAATCCCCGAGCTCGTGGGCGGATCGGCGGACCTCACGGGCTCCAACCTGACGCAGATCAAGGGGTCGGAGGACTTCGCACCCGGCCTCGTCACGGGGCGCAACTTCCACTTCGGCATTCGCGAGCACGCGATGGGCGCGGTGCTGAACGGTCTCGCTTATCACGGCGGATTCATTCCGTTCGGCGGGACGTTCCTCATCTTCTCCGACTACATGCGGCCTGCCATTCGGCTCGCCGCGCTCGCGCGGCTCAAGGTGATCTACGTGTTCACGCATGACTCGATCGGCCTGGGAGAAGACGGCCCCACGCACCAGCCGATCGAGCAGCTCGCCACCCTGCGCGCGCTACCCAACATGACGGTGATCCGCCCCTCCGATCCGACCGAAACGGTGGAGGCGTGGCGGGCCGCGATCCGCCACGCGCACGGCCCGGTGGCCCTGGTGCTCACGCGCCAGAAGGTGACGGTGATCGATCGGTCCAGGCACGCCGCCGCTGCTGGCCTGCACCGTGGCGGTTACGTGCTCGCGGAGGCCCCCGGCGGCCAGCCCGAGGTCATGCTGCTCGCGACCGGGTCGGAAGTGGAGATCGCCCTCGGCGCGTTCGACCGACTCGGCACGGAAGGGGTCCGTGCGCGTGTCGTCAGCATACCGTGCCTCGAGTATTTCGCGCGGCAGCCGCAAGCCTACCGCGATGAAGTCCTCCCCCCCGAGGTCACGCACCGCATCGCCATCGAAGCTGCGGCGTCGCAGTCGTGGTATCGCTGGGTCGGTGAGCGCGGGGTGATCGTGGGGATCGATCGGTTCGGCGTGTCGGCGCCCTATCAACGGATCTACAGAGAATTCGGATTGACGGTGGAGAACGTGGTAGCGCAGGCGAGAACTCTGATCCGGGTCTGAGCGCCTGTCTGTCGTTCTTGCTTCCTGTCATCGCATTCGTATCTCCACTATCCTCCCTCCCGGCCCAACGGCCCATCCTCTCCGTCGCGAGCCGAAGCCCACGCTCCAGTACGGCAGCGTGTCGAGGCTCGTCCAGGTCGCTCCCTCGTCGGTCGTGTAGGCGAGCCCCTTCGGTCCGACTGCGGCCACCCACCCCGGACGACCGGGCACCGTCGCCGCGCCGTACACCGCCCCGCTGAACCCCGGCCGACCACCCCCGCGCCACGTCCGCCCGCCGTCCGCCGTGACCGCCACGTTGTCGGTCCGCGCATCGGCGCCGGCGACATCCCCGCCCAGGGCGAGCCCGTGTAGCGGATCGCGGAATGCGAGCGTCGCGATGCCCGCTGTACGACCTCCGGCAATCGGCGTGACCGCGACGTCCCAGGAGTGCCCCCCATCGTGCGTCCGCAACACGCGGGCGGTGTCGGCCGCTCCGGTGCCCACCCACGCCTCGTTCGTGCCGAGCGTGACGACGCACGTGCCACTCGCCGCGAACGCACCCTCTCCCGGCTGCGCGGGAGGCAAGACATCCGCAGGGACGGGCGTCCATCGTGCCCCGCCGTCCGTCGTCACGCGGATCACGAAGTGCCCCGCCACGGCGTCGCTGAAGACGAGGCCGTGCGAGGCGTCCCAGAACGCGAAGCAGTCGTAGAAGGCGCTCGAGTCGGCGTTCGTGAACTGCAGCTGCCAGGTGCCGCCGCCGTCCGTGGTCTTGTAGATGCGCGAGCGGCTCCCCGGCCCTGCGGCGAGGAGATAGGCGACGGCCGCGTTCACCGCGTGCACGTCGCGGAACTGCAGCGAGTCCGTCGCAGCGCCCGGCACGGTGACGCGCTCCCACGTGGCGCCGCCGTCCACGGTCCGCAACACCGCGGCGGCGTGGCCGCTCACCCAGGCGACCCGATCGCTCGGCGCGCTCACCGCCTGCAGCAGTGCCGTCGTGCCGCTCGACTGCGACTGGAGCGTGAGGACGGCGGTCGGCTCCGGGTCGCGGCTCGGGCTCCGCGTCGCGCATGCCGCGGCGGCAAGGACGATCACACCAGCCCACCGCATCGTCAGACTCTGACCTTGTCGAGCACCGCGAGCGTCAGCAGCGCGGGCAGATAAATGATGCTGGCGAGGAACACCCACCACGCCCGCCGGTTCACATCCACCAACATGGAGACGCTGGCGCCGACGTACGCGAGACCGAGCGCGAGCGCGCCCCAGAAGTAGAGGGTGCCGGTGACTCCGAGCATGGTGGGGAGCAGGCTCACGGGGAGCAGCGCCACGGCATAGAGCAGGGCCATGCGGGCTGTGCGCCGCCCGTCGGTGTCCTCCACCGACAGCATCTTGAGCTGGGCGCTGCGGTAGTCCTCGCGGTACATCCAGGCAAGCGCGAGAAAGTGGGGGAGCTGCCACAGGAACAGCGTCCAGAATAGCGCGAGCCCGGGCGCGTCGAGCGCGCCCCCCGCGGCGGTCCAGCCGCCGAGCACGGGGAGGGCCCCCGGAACGGCGCCCACCAGAGTGTTCAACGTGCTCCGTCGCTTGAGCGACGTATAGAGCCAGACGTAGCTGACCAGCGTCAGCGCGGCGAGTACCGCGGTGAGAAGGTTCACCCGCCACGCGAGCACGCCGATCCCCATCGCGGCGGTGACGGTTCCGAACGCCACCGCCGCCCGCAGCGATACGCGCCCGCTGGGCAGCGGACGGTGGCTGGTGCGGCGCATCCGGGCATCCACGGCGCGCTCGCGGATCATGTTGAACGCGTTGGTGCCGGACGCGACGAGGGCGGTGCCGAGGATGGTCGCCACGAATACCGGGAGCCGGAACGAGTCCCGCAGGCCGAGGTAGTAGCCCGCGGCGGCGGTCAGCACCACCAGCTGTGTGATGCGGGGCTTGGACAGCTCGAAGAGGCCGTTCACCGGAGGAAATGTCGCCCGGGCAGCCGATGTCCCACCAGTAGTGGCATCATCACGTAGTGTCGCCTAGTTTCCATCCCTCACGCCATGCTCGATGAACTGAAGGCACGCCTCCAGGCCGAGGTCGAACGCTTGAACCACGAGATCTCCTTCGTTCTGCCGAAAGAGATCGAGAAGGCGCGCGCCCACGGCGATCTCCGCGAAAACTCCGAGTACAAGGCCGCACTCGAGCGCCAGCAGTTCGCCCAGGCGCGCGTGCACCATCTGCGCCTGCGCCTGTCCAAACTGTCGGACGTATCCGACAAGGACATCCCCAAAGACCGCGTGGGATTCGGCTCGCGCGTAACGGTGCAGGACGTGGAGACGAAAGCGCGGGAGACCTACGCGCTCACGCTCGGCGAGTTCATCGAGGGTGACGACAATGCCCAGGAGATGCCGGTGTCGATGGCCTCACCCCTCGGCAAGGCGCTGCTCGGTGGCAAGGTCGGAGAAACCGTCTCGATCACCCTGCCGATGGGGAAGCGCAGATTGAAGATCATGGAGCTCGTGACGGTGCACGAGATCGCCCGGGGAGCGTAGCGCTACAGATCCACGTGAAACACCATCGGGCCCTTCGGCTCGACGGATCCCTCCCGCGGTTCGACGCTCATCGCCATGCCCATCACCTTGCCGGCGCCCTGCGGCATGTCGAACGCCAGCACCATCGGATTGGATTGATCCATCGGCATCAGCGCCGCCGTGCGCATCCCCTGCTCCGTGACGAACCACAGCTGGTACGCCTCGCCCGGAGCGTTGGGCGTCAGGTTGTGACAGGTCACGAGCCAGCGATGCGACGCACTATCCGCAAAGATCGTGAGCTCGCCGGGGCGCCCCTGCGTCACGACCGAGATGGCAACGACGCGCGTCCCCGGCTGCCGTAGCAGGCCGAGCGTGTCGCGTGTCGCCGCGAGGTCTGACTGGAGTTGCGTGACGCGACGCCACAGCAGTCCTCCACCCGCGAGCCCGAGCAGCAGGAGCGCCGCGGCCGCGAGCGGCCAGGCCAGCGGGCGCCGCGAGGTGGCGTACGCCCGGGCGAGCACCCGCGCCTTCAGCTCCGCCCGCGGGCGTCGCGGTGTCGCGGCCATTCCCAGCCAGTCGCTCATGCCGTCCAGTCCTTCAAGTATCGCAAGCTCTCCTCCAGCTTCTGTTGTGCGAGTCGCAACCGTGTCTTCACCGTCCCCAGCGGATCGCCGGTGCGCTGGGCGATCTCCGAATGCGACAGCCCCTCGAAGTAAGCCAGCAGCACCACCCGTCGCTGCTCCTCGGGGAGCGCCGCGAGCGCCTGGTGCACGGCCTGATGCACGGGCCATCCTGGCACCGACGCCTCGGCGAGGTCGGCGGGAGCCGCGGGCTCGTCGCCTCCCACCTTCGCCTCGGCTTCGACCAGCGCCACCTTGCGCCGCCACCGCCCGCGCCGGCGCAGCACGTCGAGCGAGCGGTTGCGGGCGATCGAGAGCACCCACGGCGTCAACGGGCCGCGCGACGCGTCGTGCTGGTCGATGCGCCGCCACACCTGCACGAACACGTCGCTCAACACCTCGTCGGCTTCGTCGGCATCCCCGAGGATGCGGTGCGCCACCCCCAGCACCCAGGGAGACAGGCGATCGTAGAGCTCCGCCAGCGCCGCTTCCTCGCCCGCGCGCAGGCGGGCCAGGAGGCTGCGTTGTTCTTCATCAGTAAGACGCTCTGGCCGGCTCACGTAGATTCCCAGGCTCGCCTCGGGGCGTCGACCAATGACACCGCCAGCACCAGGAGCAGCAGGCCCCCGATCAGAATGACGTTGAGCGATTCCAGCACGTCGCGCCAGTGCGCGCCGACGAGCGTCGGAGCGCTGAGCGTGATGCAGGCGAAGCTCCCCCACCACAGCGCCCAGCGCCACGTCCGGCCCGGAGCGTCCGCCGGGAGACGGCGCAGCGCCCACCAGGCAAACGTATAC
>DATDED010000351.1:0-2228 GCA_036523455.1 Gemmatimonadales bacterium | reverse complement strand
CGATGACGCCATCCAGGTCCCGGGCGGTTACCCGCTCCCGCAGGAGCTCAACGCCGTCCGCGCTTTGCACCACGCGGGCGGTGAGCTGGTAGCCCGCCCCGAGCCGGCTCACTTCGCCCGCCACGAACACCTTCGCGTTCTCCCGTTCCGCCACCTCGCGTGCCACCGGCTCGTCTAACCGGGTGTCCGCAGGCCGCCCCATCCGCGCGAGTGTCTCCCGCACCTTCGCGGGGTCCACCAGCCGCACGATACGGGGATCCGCGAGCAGGGTGCGGACCCCCTCGCGCACCGCGTAGGCGAGCGTCGTGTCGTCGGTGAGGTTCACGAAGTCGGCCAGCAGCACGCGGTCGCCGGGGTCGATTACCCCGCGGCCGAACAGCGTGCCCGGCCGGCCGGTCGCCACGAACCACCACACGGCGGCCACCAACACCATCACGAGCAGTCCGGCGGTGCCGACACGCCACCCGGTACGCCGTCCGTCTTGAGCCGGTGCAGGCTGGTTTGGGGCGCTCTCCAGCGCTGTGGCGAATTGGCTCGCCGTCGCGTAGCGATCCGCCGGCGTCCGCGCGAGTGCCCTGGTCAGCGCCGCCTCCATCCCCGCCGGCACCGTGTCCCGGACTATCGAGATCCGCGGCGCCTGCTCGGCGAGCCGCTTGGCGATGATGGCCTGGGCGGTAGCCCCTGCAAATGGCGGCTCCCCCGCCAGCATCTCATAGACGACACAGCCGAGACTGTACACGTCGCTGCGGCCGTCGATCTCGCGTACCCCGCTGCCCTGCTCCGGGCTCATGTAGGCCGGCGTCCCCACCACGACGCCCGTCTCGGTGAGCCGTTCCCCGCCGGCTGCACTCAGGGCATGGGCGATGCCGAAGTCCGCGATCACTGCATGGCCGTCGGAGAGCAGGATGTTCTCGGGCTTGATGTCGCGGTGGACCACGCCGTGGCGGTGGGCGTAGGCGAGCCCGTCCGCGACCTCTCGTGCGATCTGGAGCGCGTCCTCGATCGGGAGCTGCGTCTCGCGGGTCAGGCGGTCGCGCAGCGACTCACCCGCGACGTACGGCATGACATAGTACAGCAATCCTCCGGCGTCGCCCGAGTCGAGGAGCGGCAGGATGTGCGGATGGTTGAGCGGGGCGGCAATCTCGATCTCCCGCAGAAACCGCTCGGGGCCGAGGGCGGCGGCGATCTCAGGGCGGAGCACCTTGAGCGCCACCTGGCGGTGGTGCTTGCGGTCCTCGGCCAGATACACCGTCGCCATGCCTCCGTGGCCGAGCTCGCGCTCGAGGGCGTAGCGGTCGGCGAGGGCGGCAGTGATGGATGCCGGTGCGGTCATGCGCCGACGCTACAGGCGGAGCGCGGAGGAGGCACTGGGCGACGCATCAGAAACTGATCTCGATGCCGAGGCGCGCCCCCATCGGAGCCTGGTAGGCCTTGGGTTGTTTGTACTGCGGGTTGGGAGAGGCCGGTTTGCCGTTCTGATCGAGCGTCGTGTAGTGCATCTCGTCCACCAGCGTTGTGCCGCGCGGGTTGCCGACGTGCAGCACGTCCAATACGATGCGGCTGCGGGGCCCTCGCTGGAGGGGCAGCGCGTAGGCCAGCCGCAGATCGAGGTTCCACAGGGCAGGAGTGCGACCGGCGCTGCCCCGCGCGACAACGAACGTGGGAGCGTTGGCACCGAAGGTGGCGCCGGCCGCGAATTCGTTGATCGGCGACCCGGACGCCGCGAAGAGAAATGCCCCCCCTTCGAGCCCGAACCCGAAGGTATAGGCGGCGCTCACCTTCACCACGTGGGTCCGATCGTTGGGCAGGAGGCCGGAGCTGTTGGGCGCCTGCTCCGGAACCTGAAGCGCCGCGTTTGTCCCAGGGGATGCGAACCCCAGGTCCGACGAGTACAGGCCGGGGTAGTTCCCCCACGTCCGCGACAGCACGTACGACGCCCGGTAGCGCACCGCCCGCCACGCGCCCTCGGTGGCGATCTCGAGCGCGGTGTAGTCCCGCCGGGGGGCGGGGAGGAAGTCGAAGCCGCCCTGACCGGGGGTCCCCATGGCTATGCCTGAGGTGTCGAGGCCCACCAGATAGGCCGAGCGCAGGTGGCGGTACATGCCGCGCACGGTGAGCCGGGTCCCCGCACCGAGCAGCCGTTCGTACCCGAGCGTGAACTCGTCGAAGTTGTCGCCGTGGAGGCCCGGGACGGATACTGACGTTTCGGCCTCGGTTGTTGACCCGTC
>DATDED010000350.1:0-2420 GCA_036523455.1 Gemmatimonadales bacterium | reverse complement strand
CCTCCGGGAGGAGGCCCCGCCGTACGTCTTGTTCATGATCGCCCGGCAGTTCCGCCTGCTCATGCGTGCCAGTTATCTGACGGCGAGGAAACGGCCGCTGGCGGCGGTCCAGGACGCGCTGGGCGTCCCGCCGTTCGTCGCCCGCAAAGTGCTCGCCCAGGTCACGCGCTTTCCGCCCGACGCCTTCCAGGCGATCTTCAGGCGGATGGCGGAGGCAGATTTGGCCGTGAAGACCACCGGTCATGCGCGGCTCGCGCTGGAGACGTTGATCGCGGAACTGTGCCGGCCCGGCGCCGCGGCGGGAGGAGCGGCGAAGGGCGGGAATGTGGCGCGGGTCTAGGCGGTCTGCGTGGCGCGGGCGACCCGCCGTACGAGCCGGGACTTCCGCCGGGCCGCCGTGTTCTTGTGGATGATGCCGGCCCCGGCCGCGGCATCGAGCGCGGCGATCGCCTGGCGCAGCGCGTCGGGAGTGTTCGTCTGCTTGGTCAGAGTCCTGAGCCGCGACGTGACCGCCTGGTTGTGGCGCCGCCGCTTCTCATCCTGCCGCTTCCGCTTCAGTCCTGACTTCGATCGCTTGGCCACGCCCCAGCCTCCAGAATCGTTCGGTGGGAAACCGCAGGCTATCCTAGCACGCCATGGCTCTGGCGCACAAGCCGGATGGGGGCCCCGCGAACATGGCTGACGCCGCGCCGCAGCGGCTGGCCCGCGCGGCAACGTTGATGGCGGTCGCGACGGTGGCCAGCCGGGTGCTCGGCCTGGCGCGTGAGGTCGTTGCCGCCGCGCTGTTCGGGGCAACGAACGCGAAAGCGGCCTATGTGATTGCGTACTACTTGCCGTTCTTCGTGCAGCGCCTGCTGCTCGGTGGGACGTTGAGCATCGTGTTCATCCCCACGATCAGCAGGTACCTCGCGCGGGGGGAGCACGCCGAGGCCCGCCGGATCTCCGCGAACCTGTTCACCCTGGTGCTCCTGCTCGGGATGGGGATGGTCGTCGTGGGCCAGCTCATCGCGCCATTGATCGTCCCTCTCGCGGCGCCCGGGTTCACCGCCTCGCCCGGGCTCGTTTCGCTCGCGGTGGAGTTGACCCGCATCATCTTTGTGGCCATGGTGTTCCTCGCGCTCTCCGTCTACGTCACCGGCTATCTCCAGGCTCACAACAGCTTCACCGTGCCGGCCGTCGCCCCGCTGCTGTTCAATGGCGTCATCATCGCCGGCACGGTGATCCTCGGGACCCGCTACGGGATCCACGGACTCGCGGTGAGCTGGATCTTCGGCACGGCCGCGCAGTTCCTGGTCCAGCTGCCGGCGGCATGGCGTCTGGGGCTGCGCTTCGGGCCCGCCGATCTCCGGCATCCCGCCATCCGGGGCCTCGCGCGCCTGGCAGTACCCGCGATGCTCGGTCTGGCTATCGTCGAGATCAACGCGTATGTCGACAGGTTCTTCGCATCGTTCCTCCCGGTTACGGCGGCCACGAACCCCGTCGCTGTGCTGGACTACGCCTACGAGGTCGTCCAGGCGCCGGCCGGCATCTTCGCCATCTCCATCGCCACGGCGATCTTTCCGCTGCTGGCCGCGCACGCCGCGACCGACGCCCGCGAAGAGCTCCGGACCACCGCGATGCTGGCCCTGCGCACGCTGCTCGTCATCATCCTGCCCATCTCCGCGTTGGCGGTCGCGGCGCGGGAACCGCTCATCGGGCTGCTCTTCGAACGCGGAATGTTCACCGGGTCGGCGACCCAGGGGGTGGCCGCGGCGGCGGCCGCGTATGCTCTCGGCCTTCCGGCGATCGCCGCCTACTACGTCGTTACGCGCGCGTACTACGCCCTGCAGGACATGGCGACGCCCGTGCGCATCGGCGTCGTCATGATCCTCCTGAACGCCGGTCTGGACTACGTCCTCATGCGGGTATGGGGCGCAGCGGGGATCGCGCTGGCCACCTCCATCGTCGCCACCGCCAACGTCGTGACGCTGCTGTATCTGTTGCGGAGCCGGCTCGGCGGCGTGGAGGGCATCGGGGTGGGGTCCACGACGGTGCGGGCAGGCGGCGCGGCCATAGTCAGCGGCCTGGTGATCTCCGCGGCGCTCCGTCTCGCCGCCGGACCGGCGGGATCGCTCGGCGGCATGGGACGGCTCGTGGAGCTGGGGGCGGCCGCCGCCGCGGGCGGCGCGGCCTATCTCGTGCTGTGCCGCCTGCTCGGTATCCGCGAACTCAGTGACGCCTGGGCGATGGTCGTGCGCCGGTCGATGCCCCGCGTGCCCGGCGGGCTGCGATAGGCAGTGGGCAATAGGATGTGGTATCGTACCGTCATGAGCCGTTAGCACTCCGCTCCATCGAGTGCTAAAGGGAGGGCCTCGTGCTGGATCTCGACGCACGCAAACAGGAGATCCTCGACGCCATCATCGAGGCATACATCCACGACG
>DATDED010000349.1:0-5066 GCA_036523455.1 Gemmatimonadales bacterium | reverse complement strand
GAGACCTTCCCGAGCGCCACGGGTGTCGACCACGCCCTGGTCGGGAGCGTCATTCAGGTGCCGCTCGGCGGCCGAACGGCGCTGCTCGGCGCGGACTCCGTCATCGGAACCGACACGTTGCACGTACCCGGGTCGGTCCTGGTCCTCACGGCGGACACTGCGGTCTCGGGTGGCGGCCGCGGGTTCCCTCCGCTCTCCGACAATGGCGTGACGTTCGCGTTCGTAGACCGCGGCGTGCGGAATTCGTTCACCTACTTCTACGCCGTGACGGCGTTCGACGTGAACTCGCTCGCGTCGGGGCCTTCCTCGATCGAGTCGCCGCGCGTCACCAAGAGCGTGACGCCGCGCGCGGCGGGCTCCAATACCACCGCCACTGCGCTGGTGCAGGGCGTGTACGGGGCGGATGGGGTGCTGCTCGATCCCTCGGCCCAGTATCCGGCCGTTGACCCGGCCAAGGGGACGTTCACCGGGAACATGCCGCCGGCCAACGGGGCGGCGCTGCTGCTCGCCTCGGCGGTGGTCGAAGCGCTCCCGGCGGGCGACATCTTCGTCCGCGTCGACTCGGTGGGCCCGGGCTTCGTGGGCGGCATCGGGGTGGCGCCGAACATCTATCTTACCCTGAGCGGCACCGGGACCACGCTCACCAAGACCATCACGCTCCCGGAGCCCGCTTTCAACGCGACCGGCAACCTCAACTATTCGTTCGACGAGGCGCTGGTCTCGTACGACTCGGCGAACGCCAGGAAGTTCGGGATCGCGTTCACGCAGGACGTGCGCATGCCGATCACCTTCGGCGGCGACATCACGCCGCTGTTGCGCGCCTCCACCGGCAGCGCACTGATTAACGGACGGTACGGGGCCGGTTCCGATGAGGGCCGCTATCTGGCGCACTCGCGTTGGTTCGATGCGGCCGCGCAGGAGGCCCAGGCCAATCCAACGGTGACGGCCTACGCTGACTCGTTCCACAACTCCGGGCATTTGACCGGGGTCGGCCGCATCTGGTCGCCGCAGAACTACCGCGACCGCTGGCCGCAGGGCGGGAACGCCGACGTGGCGGGTCGCGCCCCGGCCATCAACCTGAACTTCCGCGGGTTCGGCTACGCCTCGACGGCGTGGTATCCGGCGGACTTCCTGGTGACGTGGAATGCGGACTCGAGCATCACGGTGTTCGACTCCTCGAATCACGGCACGCTGCCCTTCGCGCCCAACGGCGGGTCCGGGTGGGGCTTCGTCAACCTCCGGGCCCTGACCGCCGTCGGCCTCACGGCCGGCGACCTGGCCGATGGCACGGGGACCGCGACGACCACCATCGCGGGCTACCACACGCTGTACGCCACCCAGCCGACCTGCTTCCCGGATTGGTGGGTGATCACCTGCGCCGCGTTCGAGCAGAAGGCGCAGTTCGAGCCGCTCGATTTCAACTACGACGGCGTGGCGGATGCGAACGGCATCGTGCTGATGGTGAACACGGAGCCGTTCTTCATGGAGATGAGCCAGATCCCGGCCGCCGGGACCAAGTGGCGGCTGCGGGCCGTGGGTGGCTCGATGTCGATCACGAGCTGCACGCTGCTCGGCACCCAGCCGGCCACGGTCACGGACCCGAAAGTCGGACCGGACATGTCGGGCTGCACGGGGTACGCCTACACGGGGGCAGCCACCCGGCCAGCGTTGGCGCCGGGGCTGACCTACAAGATCACCGTGTCGCAGCAGTTTGCCGTGAACGACGCCGCGTCGGGCGATCTGACGCGCGTCCACACGGTGCCCGATCCGTACTATGTGACCAACGCGCTCGAGGCGACGGCGAACTCGAAGATCCTCAAGTTCGTCAACCTGCCCTCCCGGGCGATCATCCGCATCTATTCCCTCTCCGGGGTGCTGGTGCAGGTGCTGACCCACAACGACCCCGGCGGCAGCGGCGAAGCGACCTGGAACCTGCGCAACCGCAACAACCAGTTCGTGGCCAGCGGCGTGTACTTCTATCACGTCGAAGGCCCGGACGGGCAGACCAAGGTCGGCCGCTTCACCGTCGTCAACTTCGCGCCGTGAGGAGAGACACCATGACGCTTCGCATGCATCGCGTGCTCGGCACGCTCATGGGCCTGGCGGCGCTGACCAGTGCGCCGTTGGCGGCTCAGGGACAACAGGACAACACGGGCTACGGCGGCACCGCGGCGGAGTTCCTGCTGCTGGGCGCCGGGGCCCGCGGCGCGGCGCTCGGGGGAGCCTTCGCGGCGCTCACGAACGACGTCACCGCGCTCTACTACAACCCCGCGGGGCTGGCGCAGATGAGCCGCCCCGCGGCGATGGTGTCGACCTACAGCTACGTCGCCAGCACCCGATACACGTGGGTGGGGATCGGTCTGCCGATGTCGGGTGGGTCCCGGGCGGTGGGAGTGCAGGTCGGGTCGTTCGGGTTCTCGGACCAGCCGGTGTACACGCTGGAGGATCCCGACGGCACCGGGGAGACGTATTCGGTGTCGGAGACGTTCCTGGCGGGGACCTACAGCCAGAACTTCTCCGACCGCTTCTCGGCCGGCTTCACGGCGAAGATGGTGACCGATCATCTGGGGTCGACCGCGGGGACGGGGTTTGCGCTGGACTTCGGGACCAACTTCCACGCGATGATCGGGGAACGGCCAATCCGGGCGGCGTTCGTGATCCAGAACCTGGGCACGAACCTGCGTCATGACGGGTCGGCGCTAGAGACGGGGGTGACGCGCGCGCCGCCGCTGGGGACGGTGAACATCCCGCAGGAAGTGCAGCCGGTGCGGTTGCGGACCTCGTCGTGGGGGCTGCCGGTGCAGTTCCGGGTGGGGGTGGCGCTGGACCTGCTGAACCAGGGGATGAACCGGGTGTCGGTGCTCGGAGAGTTCACGCAGCCGGTGAACACGAAGCCCGGGGCCGGGGCGGGGCTGGAGTGGAATCTGGCCAACGTGGGGAACTCCGGGTTCTCGCTGGCGGCGCGCGGCAGCTACACGCTGCAGCCGGACAACAACCTCGACCAACCGCACGATGCGGTGGGCAATCCCGCGGCGGGATTCGAGACTGGCATAAGCACGTCGAACTTTTCGGCCGACGGGCTGGCGCTGGGTGGGGGGTTGGCGTACGGGCGGGGCAACTGGCACATCGGGTTCGACTACGCCTACCGCAACCTGGGGGCGCTGGGGGGTACCAACTTCCTGAGCTTCAGCGTCGGCTGGTAGCCTACAGGAAGGTGGTCGTGGAAAAAACGAAGCACGCAGGACCAGTCGCGCTGGCACTCACGGCCGTCATGGCTGTGGGTGCCGGCCGACCCGCGCAGAATCCAGCGGGGCTCAGCCTGAGCGCGGTGCGCTCCTACCGGCCGGCCTCCAACCAGACGGTCGTTGACGTGTTCTGTCGCGTCCCCCTGCTGCTCGTGAGCCCGATCGGGACCACGGGCGGCGGGGCGTACCGCTTTGCCGTCTCGGTACGGGACTCGGCAGGCTTGGAGCTCGTCTCCCAGTCATGGCTCACGCCGGTGCGCGAGCAGCTGCTGCGCACCCGCGGCGCATCCACGGCCGAGCATCTCCGCTTCGCCGCGGGGGCTGGGCATTACACGATCGGCGTCACGGCCACCGATTCCGCGACCGGGCGGGTGCTGCGCGCCGATCTGCCCACGGAGGGGTTCGCCCGGGCTCCGGGGGGATCGGACTTGCTGCTGGCGAGCGACATGCGGGAGGCGGTGGGGCCGCAGGACACCGCGACTCGGGGCGGAGAAGTCCGCCACGGGCCCTTGTTCTTTACGACGTCCGGAGCGCCGGTGCTGACCCCTCAGGCGTCGAAGCTCGCCTACTACCTGGAGCTTTATTCCACGCGCGCCGAGAGCGTGCAGGTGCTCGCCCGCGTGTTGACCGACGCCGGCGCACAGGTCGTCGCGGCCCGGCCGATTCCCGTGGCGATCGGGGCGGGCGGGGGCTTCACGCACGGCATAGTGGATCTGGCGGGTCTGCCGCCGGGGCAATATCGCTTCGAGGTCACGGCCACGAGCCCTGATTCACAGGTGAGCCGCTCGGCGTCGTTCGGGATGACCGGGTTCGAGACGATGGCGCAGGCGGCGGCGGTGATCGAGTCGAACGAGTGGCCGGCCAACCTCCCGGAAACCCAGCTCGACTCGGCCTACGAGCCGCTGATCTACCTGATGACCGCGGACGAGCAGGGCGTGTATTCCTCCCTCTCGGTGGAGGGAAAGCGGAAGTGGCTGCGGCAGTTCTGGGGCCGCCGCGACCCATCGCCGGGAACGGTGCGCAACGAGGAGCGGGAGCGCTTCTACGCGTCCATCACCGAGGCGGACCGCCGCTTCCGCGAGGGCGGTGCATCGGCGATACCGGGGTGGCGCACCGATCGTGGCCGCATCTTCATCAAGTACGGGTCACCCGACGAAGTGCTGGAGCGTCACGTGCAGACGGGCGTGTCGCCCTATGAGATCTGGAAGTACACGCGGAACCGGAGCCTCAAGTACGTCTTCATGGACCTGACCCGGTTCGGCAATTACAAGCTCATCTACACCGACGATCGGCGCGAGCCGAGCCGGCCCGACTGGCAGGACCTGCTGGGGCCGGACGGGTTGAAGGACCTGCAGCAGATTCAGTGACGCTCAGGCCCCGGCACCCGCCGGGGCTTCCGTCTTCCGTCCCCGGCTCTCCACCACCGCCTCCACCACCAGCGCGCCCCACACCGCCGCGCCGACGGCCGCATGGGCGGCCTGGAGCGGCGGCGGTACGGTGAGCAGCACCATGATCGCGGCGACCGCGATCTGGAGCACGACGAGGCCCAGCGCCACCGCCGCGCCGCGCCGCCGCGAGCGCAGCGCCCACACCAGCAGATAGACGACCAGGCCGTACGCCAGCACCCGGTGGGTCCAGTGAATGTGCTGCAAGTAATTGCCCGCCGGGACGAACTGTCCATTGCACAGCGGGAATCCGACGCACGCGGTGGCCGCGCCGAGGTTGGCTGTCAATCCGCCGAACAGCACCGTGACGAAGCCCCATCCGGCGGCCACCAGTGCGGCCGTGTCCGGACGGCTGGCCGGAGCGCCGAGTGCGACC
>DATDED010000348.1:0-8449 GCA_036523455.1 Gemmatimonadales bacterium | reverse complement strand
TACACGGGCCCGGAGCTCGGCTTCTCGACCGGCAAGGACCTCGGGCGGCGTCAACGACTGGACCGATGGCGGCAGCGTATCCCTCGGCGGCGCGTGATACTCGGTCAAGCCGACGCGATTGACGGTGTCCGGCAGCGTAGCGACGTCCACGGGCACGGTGCTGAGGAGATAGACGCCGGGTGAGACCGTGAACATTCCCCCTGACGCTCGTACGCCCCGCTCCCCACCGACGATCGGGCGATCAGGCGGTCGGGCGGTCAAGGATTGCACGGTGAATGTGCTGCCGAGATCTGGAAGGGCCACCGTCATCGGCCAGGTGCGGCTAATGGCGCGCGTCACGATCTTGCCGGGATTGGGCGGCTCGAACGGATCGCGCACCGGCACGGCGTCGGGATAGACCTCGAGACGCCACACGCCGGGGCGCACCCGGTCCAGGAAGTAGATCCCCTCCCCTTCATAGGTGACGACCGGAGACGAGCCGTATCCGACGATGCGGCGCAGCGCGGCCGGGTCGGGTGGCGTGGAGCTGGTCGAGCCCGCATACAGAAACGCATCGGCCGCCACCAGCTCGCCCAGATTCTCGGCGTAGGAGACGTGGAAGTCACCGAAACGTGTGTTCTGCGGATAGGGACCATACGCGCGCATGCGCGGCAGCCGGTGCATCGCCTCGGCAGCGATGATCGCGCTCATCGCCTTGCGCGGCGTATAGGCCAGGCTGAGATAGTGGGTCTGCCAGCCGAGGTTGCGTGAGGCGGTCTGCTGCATGTCATAGGCGAACATGGCGGCGAACTGCGTGCCCACGGCGCGGAACGTCCGCGCCATCGCGGGATACATATAGCCCGTCCGCAGATCGGGGCTGTCGAACTCGTATACGATGCGCGGCAGCCGGGCGAGCTCCGGGCGCAGCATGTCGGGGTACGCATCGACCGCGCGCAGGAAGTCGCCCTGCAGCTCGTGCCCCGAGACGAGGCCGGAGGGATACCAGCCGAAGGTCAGCCCCTGCGCCCTGGAGCGCCGGATCGCCTCACCGATGCGGAAGTCCTGGCTCACGTTGTAGAAGACCAGCTTGCTGCACCCCGTGCTGCGCACCGCGTCCGTGAGCGTGTTGATGTAGCGGATCGAGCCCGCGAGATCCTCGGCGTGATGCCACGGCTCGTTGACCAGCTCGATGAAGACGATGGCCGGCTCGTCCTTGAGGGCCACGTGCGTGTACGGATTCACGTGGTTCAGGATCTGGCGCAAGTAGTTCACTTGCGCCGCGATGGCCGCCGAGTCGGTGCCCATGCGGTCCCTGCCGAAGCGCCGGCCGAACCCCGGATCGGTCGTGTCCTGCAGCGCGTCGGGCCAGTTCGCTCCGTAGAGCTGGATGGGGCTGAACAGCATGTAGATGCCCCGCTCGCGCCCCTTGGCGATCAGGTAATCGAGCAGGTCGAGGTGATCGTTGGCGATGAGGTTGCCGGCCGAGTCGGAGGCTTCCCAGTCACCCCAGAAGGTGAGTCGCAGTCCGTCCCAGCCCATGCGGGCGAACTGCGCCATGTCCTCGACGATCATCTGCTTGCGGTCGCCCTGGACGTATCCGGCGGCGCGGTAATCGGAGGCGGTGGGGAGGACGTAGTTCGCGCCGAAGAGGGTGACTTCCTGGCGGTTGTCGCGCCAGCGGATCACGCCCTGGTTGTCGAGGTAGACGGCGCGGTTGGCGACCTGGGCGTGGATTGCAGGAGCCAGGAAGGCGGACACGGCAAGGAACGTGAGACCCCTGTTCATCTCGCCGCCGGCACGTTCGGAAGTGCGGCACCGCGTATCACCTGCAGCTTCACGCTCGAGGGCCGCAGCCCTTCCGCACTGGCGGTGACACTGAGCACTCCAGGCTGCGTCGCACGCAGGATGGCCAGCCCGCGCCCGTTGAACGCGTGTCGATGGTCGGTCTGGTAGGGATCGTGGTCCTGCTGGTCGGCGTTGTCAAGCGCCACGATGCTGCCGCCCGTGACCGCGATGGTCACGAGGTTGCCGGCGGTGGGGACGATGGTGCCCGCCGAATCCACGATCTCGAAGCTCACGAGCGCCACGTCGCCCGGGGCGGCCGTGATCGTGTCCCGTTCCACGGTGAGTCGAATGGCCGCCGGCGCGGCTGCAGTTCGCACGCTTGCCACGCAAGCCCCCTCGCCGTTGCGTCGCCTACCGAGGGCTCGCAGCTCCCCCGGCTCGTAGGGCACATCCCAGGTCAGGTGCAGGTCGCTGGTCGTGGCCCGGACGACCGGGAGCGCATAGCTGTTCCAGCCGCCCGACGTCCCCTGCGCCGGGAATTCGTAGCGCTTCTCGCCCAGGGAGCGACCGTTCAAGAACAACTCCACGCTGTTGCAGTTGGTATAGACCAGGACCGGGATCACTTGCCCTTCCCGTCCCGGCCAGGTCCAGTGCGGGAACAGGTGGAGCACCGGCCTGTCGGTCCACAAGCTCTGATACAGGTAGTAGGCGTCCTTGGGAGTCCCAATGATGTCCATCGCCCCGGACGCGAACCCCTTGAACGGCCACGTGCTCTCGCCCAGGTAGTCGACTCCGGTCCACATGAAGTCGCCCGCGAAATAGTCGTGCAGGGTTACCCACTTCCAGAGCCGCTCGGCCTGGACCATCCCGCTGGTATAGTTGGGCCGCACGACGCTGGAGTCGTCGCCCAACGAATAGCGCTCGTCGAAGGACTGGAAGATGGAGCCGCTCTCGGTGCCGATCATTTTCCAGTCGGGGTGGTCGTGCCGATCCTCCTCGGCGAACAGCTCGCGGCGCTCGTGCCACCGGTCCACATAGTTGTAGCCGACGATGTCCTCCGCCTCGAGGAATGCGAGCGTGGCGGGATGGCCGTCGGCGACGATGTTGTCGTTCCCCGTCGTGACCGGCCGCGTCGGGTCTTCGCGGTGGAAGATGTCGACGAGCCGCCGCAGCACCTGGGCGCCGTCCGGCGCGCTCTGCTCGCCGATCTCGTTGCCGGCGCTCCAGAGGACGATCGAAGGATGGTTGCGGTCGCGGTGCACGAAATCCGTGACGTCGCGCTCGGACCATTCGCCGAAGTACTTGTGGTAGCCCTCCGGCACTTTACCGAACGTCCATTCGTCGAACGCTTCCGCCATGACGAGGAATCCCAGGCGGTCGCACATATCCAGGAATTCCGGCGCGGGCGGGTTGTGCGAGGTGCGGATGGCGTTCACGCCCATCGCCTTGAGCAGCTCGAGTCGGTGTTGCCAGATCCGCTCCGGCACCGCCGCGCCGACCGCTCCGCCGTCGTGATGCAGGTTGACGCCGCGCATCTTGACCTGCCGGCCATTCAAGAGGAAGCCGCGGTCCTTGTCGTAGGCGATGGTGCGGATGCCGAAGGCGGAGACGAGGCGGTCGGGCGGTCGGGCGGTCAGGAGCTCCGTCCGCAACCCGTACATCGTGGGTGTCTCAACCGACCAGAACTGCGGCGAAGGGACTCGGATACGTTGCTCCACATCGACGGCCTCACCGCCTCCGACGGTGACCGATGTATCCGCGTGGGCAACTTCGCGCCCGGACGCATCGAGCACGGTCGTGCGGAGCAGTGTCCGGGCCACGGCCGCCTGGTCGTTGTCCACGCGGGTACGGACGACGACGTCGGCGCTCGAGGAGTCGACCCGCGGCGTCGTCACGTAGACGCCCCAGTGCCCCACGTGCAACGGATCCACGATGGTCAGCCAGACATGCCGATAGATGCCACTCCCCGTGTACCAGCGGGAGTTGGGCTGCGCCGAGTTGTCCACGCGCACGGCGACGACGTTGACACCCGGCACGACGTGTTTGGTGATGTCGTAGGCGAAGCTGGAGTATCCGTAGGGACGGCGGCCCAGATGCACCCCGTTGATCCAGACGTCGCTGTTCATGTAGACGCCGTCGAACTCGAGCGATGCCATGCGGCCCGCAGAGCCTGCGGGCATCCGGAACGCCTTGCGGTACCACCCCAGCCCCGTCGGGAAATAGCCGCCGCGCCCGCCACTGGGCGCGTGCTCGTCCGGCGTCCCCTCGATGCTCCAGTCGTGCGGCAGGTCGAGCCGGCGCCACGCGTGATCGTCGAAGCCCGGTTGCTGAGCGCCGACGGGATCGCCAAGGGTGAACCGCCAGCCCGGGTCCATGGAGAGGTGCTGCCGCTGCGCGGCGATGGGCTCAAGAAGCGTGAAGGTCGTCAGGAGAAGGATGGGGAGAATCCGCACGTTCACCTCGGACGCTTGGAGGGCCGCGAGAACGGAGGCGGTGTGACGCGCTGCGCCCCCCGCGCCTGCAGCAGCCGCAGCGCCTCCTGCACGCCGCGCTCCAGCTGCGGGTCCCGCCCGGCCGCGAGGCTGCGGGCGTCGAGCAGCACCTCGATGTCGGGCGGCACGCCTTCGTTCTCCGCGATCCATTTGTTGTTGATGGGGTCGAACACGGCGTTGTCGGGCGCCGTGACCCCGCCGCCGTCCACCAACGGGTAGTGCACCGACGACTTGACCAGCCCGCCCCACGTGCGCGCGCCGACCAGCGGCCCCGCCTGCTGCTGACGGAACGCCCACGGGAAGTAGTCGCCCCCCGAGCCCGCCAGCTCGTTGATCAGCAGCACCTTGGGCCCGAGGATCCCAGCCGGCAGCCGGAATGGGGCGCCGTTCGGCACCTCGTTGGTAATGGCCGCCCGCAGCGAGCGGGTCATGTAGTCCACCATGTAATCGTCCAGGTTGCCGCCGCCATTGAAACGTTCGTCGATCACCGCGCCCTCCCGGTCCTGCTGGGCGAAGAAGTAGCGGTTGAACGACACGACGCCGGGCCCGCCGGTATTCGGAATCCAGACGTAGGCCAGACGCCCGCCCGACAGCGAATCCACCCTGCGCCGGTTGTCCTCCACCCAGGCCCGCTGGCGCAGCTGGTTCTCGTTCTGCGCCGGCTCCACGGTCACGGTCCAGTGACCGTCCATCGTGGGGCGGTCGTTGACGAGCAGGACGGTCTGGCGCCCCGCGGTCCCGTCGAGCAGGCGATACGGATCGTCCGCTGCGGTCAGCTCGCGGCCGTCCACGCCGACGATGTACTGCCCGACCCGTATCCGCAGGCCGGGCCGGTCCAGGGGCGCCACCAGGTCGGGGTTCCAGCTCTCGAAGGTGTAGATCCGCGAGATCTTCCAGCGGCCGGCGTCGGCCACGAGATCCGCGCCCAACACCCCGACGCGCGACGTGTCCACCGCGGGCATGTCGCCGCCGAATACGAACGAATGGCCCACCGACAGCTCGCCGTTCACGAGGTCCAGGATGTAGTTGAGGTCGTCGCGATGGCGCACCCAGGGGACGAGCGGCCGGTAGCGCTCGCGCACCGCGTTCCAGTCGTTGCCGTGCATTCCGGGGTCGTAGAAGAAGTCCCGCTCGTAATGCCAGGTCTCGTCGAAGATCTGGCGCCATTCCTCGGTGCGGTCGAGGTTCATCCGCAGCGACACGGCGACATTCCCGGCGCTGCCCTCCGGCACGTGAGCCGTCCCTACGACGCGCCACTGCGTCCCGGAGCGGAACAGGATCTTCTCCCCATCCGGGGAGACCGAGATCCGGGTGACGCCGCGCACGAACTCGGTTGCCTTCCTGTCCTCCTGCGAGAACTTCTGCAGCACCACGCCACTCTGGTTCTCGACCTGCTCGGCAACGAAGACGGTGCCCTTGGGCCCGGCGAACAGGTCGGTGTAGCGGCGCACGGGCATGGGCAGGGCGACGATGCGACGCTCGATGCCCGCGCGGTCGATGCGCACCTGCACGGCGCCCGAGTCGCTCCCCTTCTTCGCCGCCGTCGTGTCGCCCTCTTCGTCGCTGCTCGGGGCGAACGGCGTAGGATCGTCGGCGCGCAGCACCATCAGGTAGACACCGTAGCTGGGGTCGGCAGCGATCGAGCTGGTGTTGGCCCACCCCGAGCCCAGCGCCAGGTTGGTGCTGGCAAGGAAGTAGAGATGCCGCCCGTTGCGGTCCCACACGGGGGCGGCGGCGTCCGCCAGCGCGTCGGTGAGCGGGGTGACACTGCCGCTGTCCCGCGACCAGACCACGATGCGGCGGAACATGTTGGGATACGTCTTGGCGTACGCGAGGTACCGGGAGTCGGGCGACCAGGCGAGCTCCATCCCGCCGCGCTCGATGTTGGTGCCGCCCGCATCCACGGTGCGGATCCGCCCCGACTCGACGTCCACCACCCGGATCCTGACCTTGTTATCCTCGAAGGCGATCTGCTTCCCGTCGGGCGACCACGCCGGCTCCCATGCCATCTTCGACTCGCCGATTCCAATGCTGCGCGGCGTGCCCAATCCATCCTGGTCGGCCACCATCAGCGCGTAGCCCTCGCCCGCGTCCCTGAACCAGGCAATGCGCCTGCCGTCGGGGGACCAGACCGGCGCGCGGTCGGCCGCATCGGGCGAGCGCGTGAGGTCACGCGGGCTGCCGTTTTCCACCGGCACGGTGAAAACCTCCCCCCGCGCCTCCAGGAGGATGCGCTTGCCCTTGGGTGAGAGCGACGCCGCCGCCACGCGGTCGCCCACGTCTTCCCAGCGCGGCTCCATCCACGGGAAGTCGCCTTGCGCAGTGATGTCGAGCCGCTGCGTGCGCCCGCTCGCCGGGTCGAGCGTGTGGATCCAGCCGTCCTGCTCGAATACCAGCATGCCGGCTCCCGCCGACAGCGATTTCACCTCGGCGCCGGTGAACCTGGTCCGCTGTTGCACGGCGCCGCTCGTCACGTCATAGGACCACACGTTCGACGCCCAGTCGCGGTCGGAGATGAAGTAGATCTTGTCGCCGAGCCACACCGGCGCGATGTCCTGCGTGCGCTCGTTGGGCAGCCGCGTCTCCTCGAGCGTCCCGAGGTTGAGGATCGTCAGCGGCGTGTTCTGCCCTCCGCGGTAGCCGCGCCACTCCACGTCCCAGCGGCGTACCCGGTCCACGACGATGCGCCGCCCGTCCGGCGCGTAGCAGCCGTCGTTGCCCCAAGGCGCCGGCAGCAGGGTGGACGGGCCGCCCGTGCGCGCCACGGTCCAGAGCCGTGCGTATCCGACCGGCGCCGTTTCCCGCATCGACGCGTAGAGCACGCGAGTGCCGTCCGGGGTCCAGCCGCGCGCGAACGACGGCGCCGGATACCAGGTGAGCCGCGTGGGTTCGCCGCCCTCCACCGGCACCACGTAGACCTGCATCGTGCCGGACCGGTTGGAGGTGAACGCGATGAACCTGCCGTCGGGCGAGAAGTGCGGGTTCGCTTCGACGGCCGGTGTGCTCGTCAGTCGCCGGGCCGCGCCTCCGGTGCGGTCCGCCACCCATAGGTCCGCGCCGTATGTAAACGCGACCTGGCGCTCGCTGATGGTGGGCTGCCGGAGCAGACGCGTCCCTTCTCCTTGAGCCGCGCTCGTGCTTGGGATGGCGGAGAGAGAGCAGAGGAACAAGGCGAGCATGGCGCGGGACAAGACACAGGCTCCGAGAGAAGGTCTCCCAAGCTTCCGCCGCCCGGCGGAGGACGCAAGGAGCCGCTACATTGGCCTCGTGCGGATGAGAACCTGCGTCGCCGCGATCGCGGTCCTTCTCCCGCTGGCAGCCGGATGCGCGCCGAGCCGGCCGGCACCGGCGCTCGTCACGGCGCCCGACACGTCCTGGGTCGCGCGCAGCGCCATCTACGAAGTCAACGTCCGCGACTTCTCCCCCACCGGCGATCTGCGGGGCGTGACGCGCGGGCTCGACCGCATCGCGGCAGTCGGGGCGAACGTGGTCTGGCTGATGCCGATCTACCCGGTCGGGATCTTGAACGCGAAAGGACCGCTCGGCTCACCCTACGCGGTGCGCGATTTTCTCGCGATCGATTCCGCCTTCGGTACCGCGGCGGACTTGCGGGAGCTCGTCGGGGCGGCGCATGCGCGCGGCATGAAGGTCATCCTCGACTGGGTGCCGGACCACACCGCCTGGGACAACGTCTGGATGCGGCAGCACCCCGACTACTACATCCGGGACGAGCGCGGCCAGCCGATCGTGCCGCGCGACAAGCAGGGCAAGCCGACCGACTGGACCGACGTGGCGCAGCTCGATTACGGCAATCCCGAGCTGCGGCGCGCCATGATCGCCGCGATGCGCCATTGGCTCGAGCAGTTCGACCTCGACGGCTTCCGCGTCGACGTCGCGGGCTTCGTGCCGGACGCCTTCTGGCGCGAGGCCGTGCCGGCGCTGCGCGCCGCGGCGCCGCGGCCGATCCTGCTGCTCGCCGAATGGGGTGATCTCGGGATGCACCGGCTCGGGTTCGACCTCACTTACGGCTGGGACTCCTACAGCCGCCTCAAGGCCGTGTGGCGCGGCGCCCCCGCGGATACGTTCGTGCGGAGCGAGCTGGCCGACCTCGAGGCCATGCCTCCGGGCGGCATGCGGCTGCGGTTCACCACGAACCATGACGAGACCGCGTGGGACAAGCCGCCGGTGACCTT
>DATDED010000347.1:0-10860 GCA_036523455.1 Gemmatimonadales bacterium | reverse complement strand
TCGCGGCCGATCGCCAGCTCGATGCGCTGAGCTGTCTGCGCGGGATCCCACGCCGACACGGTCTGCGCGATCAGATCCGCCACCTCGGCCCGGTAGCCTTCGACCACAGAGGCCACCACGTCGACCACCGCCTCGTCCACTTCCGCCAGCAGCGCCTCGTTGGCGAGCACGGCGCCCCCGAAGGCGGCGATCCCGCGCTCCAGCGCGCCCGGCGTCGCGCCGGCGTCCCGCGTGGCGTAACCCAGGATCGCCCGCCGGGTCGTCTCCCACAGCTGATCCGACAACCGGGCGAAGGTGGGATCGCGCAGCCATTCGTCCTTCATCGCCTCGGCCCGGGCGATCACATCGGCCGAATGCTGCAACCGGTCGATAAAGTTTCGCAGCGCGGTGTCGAACGCGGCGCGCAGCGGGTGATGGGGGTTGGTCCCGATGTCGCGTAGCAGGCGCTCGACCGCCGCGACGATCCGGTGGTAGATCCTGTCGTCCACCACGCCCGGCACCCACCACGGACTCTCGGCTCGGACCTGGTCGCGGATCACCTCGCGGTTGTCCGAGATCGCCTGCGCCGCGAGCCGCACCGCCTCGCTCAGGATCTCCTGATGGCGGCTGCCGGCGACCACGAGCGACAGGGTGCGGCCCAGGGCGGGCGCGACCCGGAAGGCGCGGATGCGGTCGCTCACCCCGGCCTGGACCAGCGCGCGCAGATCCTCGTCCGCCAGGCTCTCCAGCGTCTTGGCGAGCCCGCTCGCCACCGCCCGCGCGATGCGACGGCTGTTCTCGACCTCGCTGAGCCACGTCGCAACCCGTCGGGCGATTCCCAAATTGCGCAGTCGGAGGGCGAGCACGTCCCGTGCCAGAAAGTGGGTCTGGACGAAGTTGCCCAGCGTGCGGCCGAGCCGGTCCTTGCGGGTCGCGACGATGGCGGTGTGGGGGATCGGGAGGCCAAGCGGATGGCGGAACAGCGCCGTCACGGCGAACCAGTCGGCGAGGCCGCCGACCAGCGAAGCTTCCGCGGTCGCCCGGATGTATCCTACCCACGGCACGCTCGCTTCGACGATCCGGGCGGCGATGAATACGGCGGCCGCGAGAATCACCAGACCCGTAGCGCGACGCTTCATCGCGTCGAGCTGTGTCTGCCGCAGGGCGTCGTCGGGACGGGACCAGCGGGCGGCGGCCTCGGAAAGACCGGAGACGCGGTCCGGCGGCGCCGGAGCCGTGGGTGTCTGCGTCATGTGAGAGCTAAGATAGCGCGGCATCCTCCTGTCGACCCGGGGGTAGGAGACTCCATGATCGAACTCACTCGTCGGAGCGTCGGGTGTCTCGCGTTGCTGTTCGGCGCCGGCACGGCCGTGCGGGCCCAAAGGCCCGCGACCTATCTGCTCTCCCCGCACAGCCGCTTCGAGGTCGCCACCGGCAAGCGGGGCTTCTTCTCGTTCGTGGGGCACAATCACCTCATCCGTGCGCGTGCGGTCACCGGGCACGTGCTTTACGATCCATCCTATCCGGCCCGCTCCCAGGTCGAGATCCGCGTCCTCGCCGAGAGTCTGGAGGTCCTGACGCCTCCCGACACCGCGGAGATTCGGAAGGTGACCGAGGCGATGCGCAGCGACGTGCTCG
This sequence comes from Gemmatimonadales bacterium, assembly GCA_036523455.1. GTDB lineage: Bacteria > Gemmatimonadota > Gemmatimonadetes > Gemmatimonadales > GWC2-71-9 > DASTHG01. The sequence continues at coordinate 9,243 of DATDED010000347.1, read as the reverse complement.
ATGTGGCGCATCACCCGGAGATCCGGTTCGTCTCGAAGTCCGCCGAGCCCATTCCCGGGGGGATCCGTCTGCGGGGTGACCTGGAGCTCGTGGGCGTGACGCGGGAAGTCTCGGTGGACGTGCACCTCGAGGCGGGTGCCGACACGCTGCGGGCGACTGGGACGTTCGCGGTAGCCCAGACGAGCTTCGGGATCCGGCCCTATAGCGGCGGGCCCGGCGGTCTGGTGCGGGTCGCCGACCGCGTGACCTTCACCTTTGCGGCGGTGGCGCTGCGCTCTCCTGCGCCATAGGGCTGTCTTCATACCGTGTAGCGCGTTTCTTCATACCGCGTCCCCTACGTTCCTCACGTAGCGCCGGTGACTTCGATCCACCGCGAATGCTGGAGCGCGCATGTCGTCGCTGACGGTGCGGCAACTCTACACCTCCGGGTCGCTCCGGAACGCGACGGACGGTTTTTGCTTCGCCATCGAGAACCGGCTGAGCGACACCGTCGTGACCCGGCTGGCGAGCCTCCAGGTCGACGGGCACGAGATCCCGGTCGATCATCTGCAGCTCGAGCTGTCCAACGGTGAGGTTGTGCCGGTTCCCGCGGTCACGCCGGAGCATCCATTCGCCTTCGCGCAGCGCGCCTGCGCGAGCGTTCACGCCTTCACCGCGCCGTTGGCGGCGGGTCCCCACGAAATCGACTTCGTGATCGAGACGACGCCGTTCGGCACGGTGCAGGTGTGTGCCGAGGATGCAGTGAGCGTGGGAGCGCCGTCGGCGCGCACGGGGATCCCGTACGTCAAGGACGACAGCCGGAACTACTCGCAGGAAATGGCCGAGGTGCGCCGGCAGTATGTCGAGGCCGTCACGGGCGTCACGCTGCGGCATGTGGGGGCGTACTCGTTCGACCCCGCGATGACCCGGGGCAACATCGAGAACTTCACCGGTGTCGCCCAGATTCCCATCGGATTCGCCGGGCCGCTGCGGGTGAACGGAGAGTACGCCCAGGGAGAGTTCCTCATCCCCCTTGCCACCAGCGAGGGCACGCTCGTGGCGTCCTACAATCGCGGGATAAAGGTGCTCAACCTCGCCGGCGGGGTGACGTGCACGGTCTCCGCGGACGGCATGCAACGGGCGCCGGTGTTCGTCTTCGACTCCGCGCGGGAAGCCCGGGCGTTTCGCGACTGGGTGGATGCCAACCTGGGCGACATCCGGGCTGCGGCCGAAACGACGTCGCACGTGGCGAAGCTGCTCTTCATCGAGCCCTATCTCTCGAACAAGTTTGCCTACCTGCGGTTCAACTTCGCGACCGGCGACGCCGCGGGACAGAACATGGTGGGGCGAGCCACGCTCGCGGCCTGCGAATGGCTGCGCAGCAGCGCGCCGGGGGTGCGGCGGTACTACCTCGAGTCGAACCTGGCCACCGACAAGAAAGCGTCGCACGTGAACCTGATGCGCACGCGCGGCAAGCGCGTGACGGCGGAGGCGGTGATTCCGCGGGCGCTGCTACGGGAGCGCCTCCGGGTCGATCCCGAAACGCTTCAGGGGCACGCCGGCGTCGCCAACGTCGGGGCCCTGCTGTCGGGCACCACCAACAACGGTCTGCATTCCGCCAACGCCATCACGGCCATGTTCATCGCCACCGGCCAGGACGTGGCGAACGTCGCCGAAGGCAGCGCCGCGCTGCTGTACTCGGAGGTCACCCCCGAACGCGATTTCTACCTGTCGATCACGTTGCCGTCCCTGATCGTCGCGACGCACGGGGGCGGCACCGGCCTCGCGACGCAGCGGGAGTGCCTCGAGGTCCTGGGCTGCTACGGGATCGGGAAGGTGAACAAGCTCGCGGAGATCGTCGCGGGCGTCGTGCTGGCCGGCGAGCTCTCGCTGGCCGCGGCCATCAGCTCGCTCGAGTGGGTCTCGGCCCACGAGCGCTACGGACGGCACCGGTGACGACCCGCGCCGTGCTGATACCGCCCGAGCCCGCTCCGGCGGTGCCGCGAGCCGGGGGACCCTCGCGCGCGTCGCTGCCGCGGGCGCCGGGCATCGTGCGTCGCGCGATGGCCACCAACCGGCACCTCGCCGGCCTGGCGGCGGGCGGTCTCGTGGCGCACGTGCGCGCTCGGCGGGCCGCGGGGGAGGGCCGGGGACTCCGGTTCACCTTGCTGGCGCTGCTGGCGGTGATCGTGCGGCCGTTCCTGCGGCGTGACCTCGCCCGGGAGCCGTTCCCCGTCCAATTGCGGCGTCGCCTCGAGCTGTTGGGGCCGACCTACATCAAGCTCGGCCAGATCCTGAGCCTGCGCGAGGACCTGTTGCCGCGGCCGGTGACCGACGAGCTGAAATTCCTGCTCAACGCGCTGCCGGCGGTGCCGTTCGACATGTTCCGCCGGCTCGTGGAGCGCGATCTGCACCGGCCGCTCGAGGAGGCATTCCTCGCCGTCGACCCCGTCCCGATCGGCTCGGCTTCGATCGCGCAGATCCATCGCGCGACCACCCTCGACGGCGATCCCGTGGTGATCAAGGCGGTCAAGCCGGGCATTCCCGACATCCTGCGGCGCGACGCGCGCCTGCTGCGCATGCTCGGCCGGGTGCTGCAGTGGCTGGCTCCGCGCTATCAGCCGCGCCGCATCATCGACGAGTTCGTGGAATACACCCAGCGCGAAGTCGACCTGCGGCAGGAAGCCGAGAACATCGAGACGCTCGCCGGCAACTTCCAGGACCTTCCCGACGTCGTCTTCCCGGCGGTCTATCCCGAGCTCTCGGGCTCACTGGTCCTGTGCATGGAGTACATCGACGGCCTGCGGCCCGACACACCCCAGGCGCAGGCCCTGCCGCGCAAGGCCCGCGAGCGGCTGGTGGACCTCGGCGCCGCGGCGATCATCCGCATGATCTACCGGGACGGCTTCTTTCACGCCGACCTGCATCCGGCGAACCTGCTGGTTCTCCCGGGCACGAAGGTCGGCTTCATCGACCTCGGGATGGTGGGGCGCCTCGACGGCGAGCTGCGCCGCACGCTGCTGTACTACTACTACAGCCTCGTGACGGGCGATGCGGAGAATGCGGCCCGCTACCTCGCCGCGGTCGCCGAGGCCGGCCGGGGAAGCGACCAGATGGGATTCCGGCGTGAGGTCGCCGACATCTCGCGACGCTGGCGCCGCCACGCGACGTTCAAGGGATTCTCCCTCGGCCGCCTGGTGCTCGAGTCGCTGTCGCGCGGGGCGCGCTACCGCATGTACTTCCCGGTCGAGCTCGTCCTCATGGTCAAGGCGCTCATCACCTTCGAGGGCGTGGGGCACGTGCTGCTGCCGGGGTTCGACGTGGCCGAGGTCTCGCGGCGCCACATCCGGGAGATCTTCCTGCAGCAATTCAGTCCGTGGCGTGTGCTGCAGGAGGAGCTGCGCGGCGCGCCGGACCTCATGGATGCCCTCGTGAAGGTGCCGCTGCTGGTGACCGAGGGGGTGCGCGTGCTCGAGAAATCCACTAAACGCGCTCCCGAGAATCCGTTCGCCGGAGTGCGGGGAACGTTGATCGCTGGGTTCTGTTTGGTGGCCGGCGCGATCCTGATGGCGTTCGGCGGTCCCTGGCCGCTGTGGGTCGGGCTGTTCGCCCTGGCACCGCTGCTGGCATTGCGGCGGGGGACGTGACGTGGGTGCGCGCGTGGAGGTGTCGGCGCTGACTCGGGATGCGGTAACCCCGGGGCGTGGCCCCGGCGTAAGCCCACCCGAGGCAAGTCCGGAGGGGTGGGACCCGTTCGACCCGGAGTTCTGTCGCGCGCTGGAGCGCAAGGTCCTGGGGCCGATCATCCGGGACTACTTTCGCGCCCGGGTGCTCGGCGCCGAGCGCCTGCCGAAGCGCGGGCCGGTGATCCTCGCCGCGAATCACTCCGGGAACGCGTTCCCGCACGACGGCATCGTGCTGGACGCGGCGCTGTGGCACCGGGACGGGCTACGGCCGTCGCTCAAGCTCCGCACCGTCTACGAGCCCGAGCTGACGCTGGCGTGGTGGATGCGCCCGTTCGGCATCGACGACTTCTGGCGGCGCGGCGGCGGCGTGGACATGACGTTCGACAACTTCGAGCGGCTGATCCTGCGCGGTGAGCGCGTCCTGTATTTCCCCGAGGGTGTGCCGGGGATTGGCAAGGGGTTCAACCATCGCTACCAGCTGCAGACGTTCAAGACGAGCTTCGTGCTCCTGGCCGGCCGCTACCAGGTGCCGGTGTACCCCGTCTACGCGATCAACTGTGAGTGGGTACACCCGTTCGGGTACTGCTTCCCGCCGCTCGACCGGCTGATGCAGCGTGCGTTCCACGTACCCTTCCTGCCGCTGCCGATCGGTCTATTGGCCTGTGTCTTCCCCTGGATGTGGTATCTCGCCTTCCCGTGCCGGATGGTGTTCATCGTGGGGAAGCCGATCGACGTCCCCGGGCTCCTCTGGCTCGAGGGCGTCACCGATGGCGAACACCCCGATCGCGGCGCCCTGCGTCGGGTGGCGGAGCGCATCCGGCGCCTGATGCAGGGCGAGATGGATGATTTGGTGGCGGAACATGGGCGGCAGCCCTACCACGCGCGCTCGCTCGGGCGGTCACTGCGCCGCGCTTGGGGACGGTGGCGCATGGTGCTGCCCTGGGGATGGCCGGTGGCCTACCTGCGCCTCGAGCGTGACCGCCAGCGGCCGCCGGCCCGCAGCTGGTTGCACGCGGTCCTGCGGGATTGGGATCTGATCGGGTTCTATCTGCCGTTCGGCTGGCCATTCCTCTCTCTCTTCCGCGCGCTGCGCCGCCCGCCATACGGGTATCGCGGCCTCTCGCGGAAGGAGAAACGCGAGCGGATGGGTAACTATCTGTGGCGGCTGTCCGAGCGTCCGCTGCCGCCGGTGCGGGTCTGAGCCGGATGCCTCTGCCGTTTTCCCGGGACCAGTTCTTTGCGGTGTTCGCCGCGTACAACGATGCCGTGGCGCCGGTGCAGATCCTGTTGATCGCGCTGGGGATTGGGGCGGCGGCCCTGGCGCTGTGGCCGATGCGGTGGTCGGATCGGGCGATCGGGCTGGTGCTGGCCGGACTGTGGCTGTGGATGGGAGTGGAGTACCACTGGCGCTTCTTCCGACCCATCAATCCGGCGGCGACGCTGTTCGGCGCGGCGTTCGTGGTCGAGGCCGTACTGCTCGCATGGGCTGTCGTTCGGCCGCCGCGTCTCGCGTTTCGGGCACCAGGGTCGCTGCGCGGCGGACTGGCGCTCGCGCTGCTGGTGTACGCCTTCGCGGTCTACCCGGCTATCGGGTGGGCGCTGGGGCATCGTTACCCGGCAGCGCCGACGTTCGGGGTCCCATGTCCGACGACGATCGCGACACTCGCCCTCCTGCTCTGGAGCGTGGAACGGCCGCCCGTCGCGGTCATGCTGATTCCGTGGGCCTGGGCGCTGATCGGCTCGACGGCGGCGTTCCGGCTCGGAATGTGGGAGGATCTGGGGCTGCCGGTTGCGCTCGTGATTTCGCTGTGGGGCTGGTTCGTTCAGGCCCCGCGCACCGCGCTCGCGAGTCCCGCCAGGGTCTGAGCCAGCCGCCGGCCCACGGGTGACTTCACCTCCTCCGGCAGGCCCACGCCTGACCAGAGATCGCGCGATTCGTCATCCAGCACGTCGTCGCGCAGCCGGAGGCCGTGACGCTCCAGCGCGGGGCCGATCGTCGTGCGGCGGAGTCGCAGGTCACGGCGCGTCGCGGCGTAGGCGAGCTGGCACACGGCGCGGCGCGAAGAGAAGCTGAAGATGCGCGTGAAGAACATTCCATACTCGTCCCGTTCCGGCTCGAAGCGCAGCACGTCGGCGTCGGGGAAGCGCGTCTTGTAGGCGGCCAACCCGATCTCGAGCCGCGAGTGCACCAGGGTGCGGAACGTCTGCGACAGCACGGCGGGGAGCCCGCGGCGCAACAGCGTGCCGGGGCGCAGTTCGCCACGGGCGACGCCCGCAGTGGTGTCGGCCGGCACGATCGGGTTCACGCACAGCAGCAGCCCGACGCCGTGGCTCAGCGCGACCGATGCGTGCAGCGTCTTCAGGAGGACGCCGTCGGCACACGGTCGGCCGTCGATCATCACGGGTGGATAGAGACCCGGGAGCGCGGTACTCGCCTGCACGGCGCGCGAGATCGGCACGTGGTCCTGACCCGGCTCGCCGAAACGGACGGCGCGTCCGGAATCGAGGTCCGTCGCGATGACGAAGAGGTGGTGGCGCAGCTTGCGGAAGTCGTCGGTGCGCCCCTTGATGGAGTAGATCCTCTCCAGATACCGGCGAATCGGCTCGTTGTCGAAGATCCCCACCGGCAGCGCGTCGGCCGCCCGGGTGAGCGATGCGAGCAGCCGCTGATCGTGGGGGCGACGACCGAATTTCAGCAGGGCATCGATGAGGAGCCGGGGCAACATGAGGCCCCGCCGGCCGATCTCCCGGTAGGCGGGGGTGAAGAAGGTTTCGGGGGCGAACGGGTGCTCGCCCGGCTCGTGCTTCACGAGTGCGCGGGCCAGCTGGCTGGCCGTGATGCCGTTGGCCAGGGCCGAGGCGATGAACGCGCCGGCGCTCACGCCCACGTAGGCATGGAGGGCGTTCAGGTCGAGTCCCTCGACTGCCTCCTCCAGAGCGCGGAGGGCGCCAATCTCGTAGACGGCGCCCTCCGGTCCACCCCCCGCGAGCGCGAGCCCGATGCACCCGCGCTGCGTGGGATGGACGATCCGCGGCTTCACGGATCGCTCAGGCGGTTGCGGCGTGCGCCGGGTGGTGCGCATGCTTGACGGCCTTCGGCGCTTTGGCCTTGGAGCGGGCGACCACGCGGGTCAGCTCCTCCACGCGCTTGGTCAAGGTCACGATTTCCTTCCGCGTGGGCACGCCGATCTGATGCAGCGCGGCGCTCATCCCGGTGTCGAACGGATTGCCGATCCGGCTGATGGCCCGGCCGGCGTTGTCCCGCACCCGCTCACCCACCTGCTCAACGCGCGAGAACACCTTCTCCAGGCGCGACTTGTTCAGCTTCTCCACTCCCTGGCCCTTCTTGACCAGCGAGCCGAACAGCTTCCCGCCCTCTTCGCCCGCCAGGGCGAACGCCCCCAGGCCCGCGAGCCAGATCTGCTGCGCGGACCGGCGGATGGTGCGGGGCTCCAGATTCTTTCTCGTCTTCTTCATCGCTCCTCCACCTCAGTCCGGATTCGGGTACGCTGACGCGCGCGGGGCGGACTTCCCCGCGGGCGCCGACTGGGGGACCGGCGGCCTGCGCCGCGCCCCACCTGGGTCAGCGATTCCTCGAGTTGACGCAGGCCGGTGCGCAGGAGATCCAGCTCCCCCGGCGGAGGCCCAGCCCGCCGCTTCGCTTCGGATGCCGGCGCGAGCAGGCGGTCCATCTCGCGCCGCAGGGTGCGAACCCCGCTGGCGAGCAGGCGCTCGCCGCTGCGGATGATCTCGTGCAGGGCATCGGCCGAGAGAAACGACACCCCGCGCCGCTCGCCTTCCGAGATCACCTGCGCCAGGACCTGGCCCGTCACGTCCGCTTGGGTCGCGTTGTCCACCACGCGGACTTGGTCGCCGCGCCGGATCAGTTCCGGAATCTCGTCGAGCGAGATGTAGCGGCTGTCGGCCGTGTCGTAGAGCTTGCGACTGCCGCCCCGGTAGCGTTTGATCACTCGTGTCATCGCCGCACCCCTGGCGTTTCGGTTCCGCAGTGCGTCAGGACGCCCCTGCCGCACTGCGACAAATCCTAGGTGTTGGCGGATGAAACGGCCTTGAATCGGGGATGAGCACTTTGGGGCTGCTTCACGGGACCGGGGGTTCAGACTAGTTTGCGGGAGGCCGTTCCCGACTTCCGAGGAGCATTTTCATGATTCTGTCATCCGCGATACGGCGTCTGGCCGCTGTGGCCGGCGTGGCGACAGCCGGGTTGGCCGGCGCCGCGCTCGTGCCAGCCCCGGCGTCCCCGCTTCCCACGGTCACCGTCTACAAGAGTCCCACCTGCGGCTGCTGCACGAAGTGGATCGCTCACCTGCGCTCGGCCGGGTTCACGGTCGTCGCCCACGACACCGACGACCTGAACGGCGTGCAGAGCTCCTTCGGTGTGCCGTTCCGGCTCGGATCGTGTCATACGGCCAAGGTGGGGAAGTACGTGATCGAGGGGCATGTGCCGGCGGACCTGATCCAGAAGCTGCTCACCGGGCAGCCGCGGGTCGTCGGGCTCGCGGTCCCGGGGATGGTCACCGGCTCACCCGGGATGGAAGGACCCGGGGCCGAGGCGTACGACGTGGTGGCGTGGGACCGTGCGGGCAAGACGACGGTCTACGCGCACCGCCAGCCGTGATCGATCAGCCCGATTCTCTCGAGGAAGAGTTCCCGCTCGGTGACGGCACCGCCGACGGAGAAGCAACGGTCGCCTGTCCGCACTGCGGCGAGGTGAACATCCTCACGCTCGACCCCGGAGGCGGCGCCGCGCAGGAGTATGTGGAGGATTGCCAGGTGTGCTGCCGTCCCTGGCGGGTCGTGGTGCGCTACGGTCTCGACGGCGGCGCGGCGGTCAGCGCCGAGCCGCTGTAGAGCGGCTCGGCCGCGCCGCGGCCCGTCGGTTCACTTGGCGGCTTCGAAGCGCCGCGCGATCTCGGGCCAGTTCACCAGGTTCCACCAGGCCGTGATGTAGTCCGGCCGCCGGTTCTGATACTTCAGATAGTAGGCGTGTTCCCACACGTCGAGCCCGAGCAGCGGGATCTTCGCGTCCATGAGCGGGCTGTCCTGATTCGCGGTGGAGTACACCTCCAGCTTCCCGCCGCTCATGGCGAGCCACGCCCACCCGCTCCCGAACCGGGTCGTCGCGGCGGCCGTGAACGATTCCTTGAACTTGGCGAAGCCGCCCAGCGTCGTGCCGATCGCATCGGCCAGCTTGCCGCTCGGCTCGCCGCCGGCCTTGGGGGCCATGCTGGTCCAGAACAGCGAGTGGTTGTGATGACCTCCGCCGTTGTTGCGCACCGCCGTCCGGATGTCCTCGGGGACGCCGGCGATACCGCGCAACAGCTCGTCCAGGCTCTTCTGGTGCCACTCGGGGTGCTTGTCGAGCGCGGCGTTGAGGTTGTTGACATAGGCCTGATGATGCTTGTCGTGGTGGATCTGCATCGTCTGGGTGTCGATGTGGGGCTCGAGGGCCGCGAAATCGTACGGCAGGGGAGGCAGGGTATGGGGCATGGTGCGCTGTACTCCGGGATCTAGAGGAGACGAGGAAAATGGCCACGGCGGTTCGGGAAATCAAACG
>DATDED010000346.1:0-17120 GCA_036523455.1 Gemmatimonadales bacterium | reverse complement strand
TGGTGGTCGTGCAGGCCGGGCAGCAGCGCGCCGCCCTCGGCCTGCAGCAGCGTCTCGCCCGGCACGGCGCGCAGCCCGCTGCCGACTTCCGCGATGCGCCCGCCGCGGCAGCGCACGTCGGCGATCCGGCCCCCGATCTCCGCAGCGACGATCAGCACTCGGCCAGCACCTCGCGCGTGTCGGCGCCGAGCGCGACGCGGACGCCCAGTTCCCGGACCCGCTGCGTCACGGTGTAGCTCATGACGCCATAGAGGCCGATCGCGGCCAGCACGAGCGCGAGCAATGCGAACCCCGCAAGCAGCAGCAGGCTGAACCGGCGCGGGCCCAGGGACTGGGCGATCAGGTCGTCCATCGTGGCCAGGCCGGCCAGAGGCAGGTTGGCGTCCACCGACTGCACCGCGGCGCGGATCGCGCCCACGGTCGCTCCCGGATCCGCCGTTGTCCGCACCGTGTAGCCGAGGAAGGGCAGGGGGTTCATGGGCAGGGGGAAGTAGACCTGGACGCGCTTGTCGGCGTCCAACCCTTCGTGCGCCATGTGCCCCACGACGCCCACGACCTGGATCCACATGATGCTCGAGTCGCCGAGGTCGTTGAAGGTGATCCGCTTCCCGATGGGATCGGTGTTGGGCCAGTAGCGTCGCACCAACTCCTGGTCGACGATGCAGACGGGCTGCGCCCCGGCGCGGTCGGCGTCGGTGAACTGGCGGCCGGCGAGCAGCGGGACGCGCATCGCGGGGAGATACCCTGGGGTGACCGTGCGCATGTCGCCCCAGGGCATGGGGGTGTTGGCCGGCCGCTGATAGCCCTCGATGTTGAAGCTCGCGGTGGACCAGTTGCCGCCGAACGGGATGTTGCTCGTTCCCCCGGCGCTCACGACGCCGGGAACGGCCTCGAGGGCCTGGGTGATCCGCTGCAACGCCGCGACCCGCACGGTGTCGTTGGGGTAGGTCGCATCCGGCAGCGACACGTTGAACGTCAGGAGGTGATCGGCCTGGAAGCCGGGATTCACCACCACCAGGCGGGCGAAGCTCCGGAGCAGCAGCCCCGCGCCGACGAGCAGGGTGAGGGCCAGGGCGACCGTGGTCACCACGAGGCCGCGCCGCAGTGCCAGGCTCGAGCGCTGGCCGACAGCCCGTCCCCCTTCCTTGAGCGACTCGTGCAGATCCGCCCGGGCCATGTGCAGCGCCGGAGCGAGTCCGAAGAGGAACCCGGTCCCGAGCGAAACGAGCAGCGCGAACCCCAGCACCCGGGGATCCAGGCCGACCCGAGCCGTGGGCGGCAACCCGTTGCCGACGAGCGACAGCAGCGCCGGCACGCCCCACGCCGCGAGCAGCAACCCCAGCGCCCCGCCGCTCACCGCCAGGACGAGGCTCTCGGTGAGCAGGTGGCGCACCAACCGCCGCGGACTCGCCCCCAGCGCCACGCGTACGGCGATGTCCCGCGCCTTCGCGGCCGTGCGTGCCAGCTGCAGGTTTGCCACGTTGGCGCAGGCGATCAGGAGCACGAAGCCGACGGCTCCCAGCAGCAGCAGGAGCCCGGCCCGCACGTTGCGCGCGGCTTCGTCGGCCAGCGCGGTGACCTGCAGATCCCAGTCGGGGGCGTAGTTGTCCCGGTACTCGTTGCGCAGCTGGGCGGCGAAGGTGTGCATCACCGACTGCGCATGCTCGAGCGTGACGCCCGGGGCCAGCCGGCCGATGAAGGCGAGGAACTCGTTGGTCCGCCGGTTGTCGGCGAAGTCCGCCGGCCGGAACGTGATCGGCGTCCACAGGTCGGCGTTGCGCTGGGCGAAATCCTTGAAGCTCGCCGGCATGACGCCGACGACCTCGTAGGACTCATTGTTGAGCAACAGCTGGCGGCCCGTCACGGCACGGTCGCCGCCGAAGTGCCGCTGCCAGAATCCCCACGACAGCACGACGACGTGATTCTTGCCCGCCTCCGCTTCGTCGGGCCGGAGCGCGCGGCCCAACGCCGGCGCGACCCCGAGCATGGGAAAGAAGTCGCCGGACACCAGGATCACGGTCACCCGTTCCGGCTGGCCCGATCCGGTGAGGTTCATCGCCATGTCGTTCTCGACCGCGGCGCTGGAAAAGATGTCGGTCCGCGCCCGGTAGTCGCGGAAGCCGGGCACCGAGACGGACGCCCGCAAGTTCTGGAGCGATGGATAGAAGTGGTGCACGACGGCCAACCGCTCCGGCTCCCGGTACGGCAGCGGCGCCAGCAGCACGCCGTTCACCACCGAGAAGATCGCGGTATTCGCGCCGATCCCCAGGGCGAGCGTGAGCAGCGCGACCACGGTGAATCCCGGGTGGGAGCGCAGCGAGCGGATGGCGTGGCGGATGTCTTGCACAAGAGCTTCCATTGGATTTCCTTGAATGTTCTCGGTCATCGGTCATCGGTCATCGGTCATCGGTGGTCGGTTGCCTTGACCGAATACCGATGACAGACTACATCAGTTGACGATCCAGCCGTCCTTCAGCTGCACGATCCGATTCCCGTACGCCGCGTTGACCTCCGAATGCGTCACCTGCACGATCGTCGTGCCGGTGGCGTTGAGCCGCTTGAACAGCTCCATGATCTCGCGACCCTGGTCGGAGTGGAGGTTGCCGGTGGGCTCGTCGGCGAGGAGAATCCGGGGCTTGTGGATCACCGCCCGCGCCACGGCGACCAGCTGCTGCTGACCGCCCGAGAGCTGCCGCGGGTAAAGGTCCTTCTTGGCCACCATGCCGAAGCGATCCAGCGTGTCGGCGACGACCGCCTGGCGCTCACTCTTCTTGATGTCGCGATACGACAGCGGAATGTCGAGGTTCTCGGCGACGGTCAGGTCGTCGAGCAGGTGGTACTGCTGGAACACGAACCCCACGTACTGCTTGTGCAGCGCGACGCGATCCCTGGGCTTCAGCTTGTGCACCACATGGTCGAACAGCGTGTAGTCACCCGTCCATTCGCCGTCGAGCATGCCGAGGATGGCGAGCAGGGTGGACTTGCCGGCGCCGGAGGGACCCATGATGGTCACGAACTCGCCCGGACGGATGTCGAGCGAGACCTGGCGCAGCACGAACACCTTGCCACCGCCCTGGGGGTAGGATTTTTCGACGTTGCGCAGCGCGATCATGGGGTTCCGTTGTCAGGAGTCGGGTGTCGTGTGTCGGGGTCTGGCGGCCGCCGCGGCCAGCGCGGGACCTCCCAGGTTCGCCAGCGCGTCGCCCGAGCCGCGCCGGAAGTCGACGTAGTCCATCCAGGACGAGGCCAGGGTCGGGGTTGGGGCCGGGGCATGAGCAGGGGCAGTCGCCGCGGGCTGCGGGTGTGCGACCCGCGCGGAGCGCGCCGGACACAGCGTCTGTCCGCCCGTGCCGAGCGGCAGCAGCGCAGCCAGCGAGATCCCGCTGTAGCGAACGCTGTGGAGCAGGTTGACCATATCGCGCCCCTCCAGTGGTTCCACAAGCCGGGTGTCAGGTGCCTGGAGTCAGGTAAAGGCCCTGACACCTGACTCCCGACACCTAGCACCTACTCCGTTCTCAACGCGACCATTGGATCGACCCTTGTAGCCCGGTACGCAGGGAGGTAACTGGCCACGATGGCGACGAGCGTCAGCACCAGCGCGACAGCGGCGAGCACCAGGGGATCGTGCGGCGACACCCCGTACAGCAGCGATGCAATCGCCCGGCCCGCGGCCAGGGCGCCGGCCGCACCCAGCACGACTGCGATGAGCGTGACCTGCAAGCCCTGCCGCAGCACTAGCCCCAGCACGCTGCTCCGGCCCGCGCCCAGCGCGATGCGGATCCCCAGCTCCTGCGTGCGCTGGGATACGACGTAGCTCAGCACGCCGTACAGGCCGATCGCCGCGAGCAGCACGCCCAGCCCGCCGAACAGCGCGAACAGCGAGGACCCGACCCGCCAGGGCCGCATCTGCCAGGCGTACAGCTGGGGCATGGGATCGATGCCGGGATACGGCAGGTCCGGGGAGCTGGCCTGGACCTCCCGGCGGACGTCGTCCACCAGAGCCTGGGCGGGGCCGGCGGTTCGGACGATGAGTGAGCTGACGCCGTCCGAGAATACCGAGTCGGACTGGGCGAGCGGCACGAAGTACTGGACCACTACTTCGTCAGTGACCGCATCCCGCCGAGCGTCCTCGACGACGCCGACCACTTCGAACGGCCGGGGATCCTTGCCGATCTTCATCGTCTTCCCGATCGGGTCCTCGCCGGCCCAGACGAGGTGCGCCATCGTCTCGTTGATCACGACGACCCGCTGCGCGCCGGCGTTGTCGCCCTCCGCAAACGCCCGGCCCCGGCGCACGGCAGTCCCCATGGTTCGGAAGTAGTCGGGCGTCACGGCGGACGCGTACGGACCCCCGGTCTTCACCCTGGGAATCGAATCGCGGCCAGGAACGTCCAGGTCGACCCCATAGCTGGTCTGGAACGGGGTGCCGATCGAAAGACTGGCGCCCGCGACCCCAGGAAGCCGCCTGACTCGTTCGCGCATCCGCTCGTAGGTCGCGTTCACCTCCGCGCGCTTGTAGCCCAGCGGGTCGAGATTCACCGTCGCGACGATCAAGTGGTCCGGGTCGAAGCCGAGGCGGAGGCCGAGCACCTTGTGCAGGCTGCTGATGAACAGTCCCGCGCCGGTCAGGAGCACGAACGTGAGCGCCACCTGGCCGACCAGGAGTCCGGTGCGGGTCGCAGAGCGGGCGACGCCCCCTTCACGGGCGCCCGATTTGAGCGCCGACGCCAGATCGGGTACGCCCACGTGGAGCGCGGGCGCGAAGCCGGCGAGGAGCGCGGTGGCCACAGCCAGGGCGGCGCTGAACGCGAACACGCGGGGGTCGAGTGACGCGCCGGTCGCGGCGTCGGGGAGCAGGGCGGCGCGCAGCAGCGGGCCGGCCCACAGCGTCACCAGAATCGCGGCGCCGAGTCCCAGCCCGGCGAGCACCCCGCTTTCGACGTACATCTGCCGGATCAGACGGCCGCGACCGGCCCCGAGGGCGACCCGAAGCGCGATCTCGCGGCGCCGTTGCAGGGCGCGCGCCAGGAGCAGGTTCGCCACGTTGGCGCAGGCGATCAGCAGCACGGCGCCGCAGACGACGATGATCCACACCGAGAGCTTCGCGGCCGGGTCTACATAGGGGCCGAGCGCCTCGTGCACCGAGCCCATCGAGACGGTAGCAGTGGAGTCTGCCGTCTTCTCCCGTCCGCTGGCGTCGCCCGCATGGGCGCGGTACAGCGCGGTTCCCTCGCTCGCCGCCTGCGCGGCGGTGACGCCGTGGGCGAGCCGGGCGATCGTTCGGAGCCAGAAGCAGCCTTCGCACTCCAGCACCTGTGGCCATCTGCTCTCCGGCGCCACGACGCTCATGGGCACCCACACGTCGGGACCGCTCAGCTCCACCCCGGTGAATCCCCTGGGCGCGACGCCGATGATGGTGTAGACGCCGGCATTGAGTTGCAGCGTCTTGCCGAGGACATCGGGCGCCCCGGCGAACTGGCGCTGCCAGAACTCGTGGCTCAGGACCGCGACGCGCTCCCCGCCCTTGCGGTCTTCCTCGGCCGTGAAGAAGCGCCCGCGCTCGGGCTGTACCCCCAACAGTGGAAAGAACGAGGCGGTCACGAGCGCGCCATCGACTCGCTGGGCTCCGATGCCGCGGCCGAGGCTGAACCCGCCTCCGGCAAACGCCGCGACCGACGAGAGCATGCGGGCGTGATCGCGAAAATCTGCGTAGCGCGGGAACGTTGCGACGCTGTACGTGGAGGTGCCGAAGGGCGGTAGCGTCCTGGTGACGTTGACCCGGACGACGCGATCGGGATCGACCACGTGCGCAGGGGGCCGGAAGAACAGGCGATCGACCACGCCAAACGCCGCGCTGTTGGCGCCGATGCCGAGCCCCAGCGTGAGAATGGCCGCGAGCGTGAGCCCGGGGCTCCTGGCGAGCGAGCGGGCGGCGAAGCGGAGATCCTGGAGGAAGGTGTCCACGATGCGCTCAGGCGACCGGCGTGCCGGCCCGCTCCTCCACCACGCGTCCGTCGAACAGCTCGATGGTGCGATCGGCATGCGCGGCGTAGCGGGGGTCGTGCGTCACCATGCAGATCGTGGCGCCGCCGCGGTGCAGCTCGCGCAACAGCTCCATCACCGATTCGCCGTTCGAGGAGTCGAGATTCCCGGTCGGCTCGTCGGCGAGCAGGATCGCCGGGTCTCCAGCCACCGCGCGGGCCACGGCGACGCGTTGCTGCTGGCCGCCCGAGAGCTGCGCGGGGTAGTGCTTCACCCGGTGCGACATCCCCACGCGTTCCAGCGCCTCGGTGACCCGGCGCTTGCGCTCGGCCGCGGACATCCCGCGGTAGGTGAGCGGCAGCTCGACGTTCTCGTACACGGTGAGATCGCCGATCAGGTTGAACGCCTGGAAGATGAACCCGATCTGCCGGTTGCGGACGCGCGCCCGCTCCGCCGCCGTCAGATTGGCGACGGGGCGCCCATCCAGCGCATAGCTGCCGTCGGTGGGCGTGTCGAGCAGTCCGAGGATCGAGAGCAGGGTCGTCTTGCCGCACCCCGAGGGGCCCGCGATGGCGACGTACTCGCCCTGTTTGATGTCGAGGTGCACGTCCGAAAGCGCGTGCGTCTCGACCTCGTCCGTGTAGAAGACTTTCTTGATCCCCTGCAGCTGAATGAGTGACGCGCCGTTGGATGGCATCCGGTTCTCCTTGGAGAAGCTGGTGTCCGGTGTCCGGGATCCGGTATCTGGGGGTGGCAGGAGTGGGTCCCTGGCCCCGGACACCGGATACCTGACCCCTATTTGATTCTCACTCGATCCACGTTGTCGTACTGCGACATGTCCGACAGAATCACCTTGTCGCCCGCTTCGAGGCCGCGGACGACCTCGATGGCGTTCACCGAGCTGCGGCCCACCTGCACCTGCACCCGCACGGCGTAGTGGCCACCCTCGACCAGCTTGAACATCCCGATCGTGCTGTTGGGCTGCCCGTAGGCGGGGCGCCCGGTATACAGGACGTTGTGGAGCCGCTCGACTTCGATCGTGCCGTCCACCGAGAGATCGGCCCGCGCGCCGGCCGGGAGCGCGCCGTCCAGCGCCACGTCCACGGTCACCGTCCCGTTGGTGGCGTTGGCGTCGGTGCGGCTCACGTGTCCCTTGATGATGCCGTTGCGCGTGTCGATCGACGCCGGCTGCCCAATGGTGACGTCCTTCGCCTGCGTCTCGGGGATCTGCAGCACCGCCTTCAGCTTCCCGGGCTGGATCACCTTGGCGAGGATGGTGCCTTCGGTCACCCACTGGCCGGGTTGCAGCGAGAGATCGGTCACGATGCCCGGGTCACCGGCGCGCACCTGGAGCGAGCGGACGCGGTTCTGCTGAAACGCGGCAATCGCGCGCAACCGCTGGATCTGGGACGCCTGGACCGCGACCTGGGAGTCGATCGTCGACGTCATGAGCTCGAGGCGCTGCTGCTCGACGCGGTAGCGGGTCTCGAGCTCAATGGCCCGGTCCTTGGCCAGCGCCGCGTCGTTGCGCGCCACGAGGCCGTGCGCCACGAGTGAGTCGGCGCCCATCGCATCACGCTTGGCCTTCTCGAATTCGGTGCGGGTCGTGGCGACCACGCCTTCCTGGGTCAGTCGCTGGTTCTGGAGGTTGGTCCGCAGGCTCACGAGCTGCGCCTGTGCGTCGGTGAGCTGCTGCTCGGCCTGGAGCGCCTGGATCTGCACGTCGGGGTTGGACAGCTCGAGCAGCTGCGTCCCCGGCTGCACCAGCGCGCCGGGCTGCGACAGGATGCGCTCCACCCGCGCCGAGGCGAGGGCGGTGATGTAGCGGATGTGCTCCGGCACCAGTGTGCCCGGGCCGCGCACTTCGCGCAGCATCTCCCCGCGGCGCACCGAGTCGATCCACGGCGTGCCGCTCTCGATGGAGGGCGCGGCCGGCTTGAGGCTCGACAGCACCAGGGTGATGACGACGAGCGCGCCGACGCCGATCCCGACCTGCCAGAGGCGACGACGGTTCTTGACGGGTTCGCGCGGGATGTCCAAAGACGGTCCTCAATCGGTTCTCTTAAGGAATGAATGGTCCGACGGCACCCTTGAAGAAAGCACGGCACATGCCAGGGAGGTCAAAGGCAAGCCATTCATTGGTAGGGCCTTACGAATCCACAAATAGTGTCGTGGGCGGCCTGCTGGCCGGATGTGGGAAGCGGAGTCCCGAAAGCGGACACCTGGACGCCAGTCGAGTAGGACGGCTATATCCAGCCGCATCTCCCGCAAGGCCGCGATGGAAGAATGGGTGGCCGAGCTGCAGCGGGGGAGGTCGGATCCCGCGTGGGACCTGTTCCTCACCCGCTATCGCCGCCTCATCTTCGCGGCCATCCGCCACTACGCCCAGGACTACGACGATGTGATGGATGTCTTTGCGCGGGTGTGCGAGGCCCTGCGCGAGGACGACTTCAAGCGACTCCGCACCTACATCGCCCAGCCGGATCACCGCGCCCGCTTCTCCACGTGGCTCGTCACCGTCGTTCGCCATCTCACAGTCGATTGGTTCCGCGAGCGCGACGGACGTCGGCGGCTTTCGAGCGCTGCCGAGAGACTCCCGCCTTTGCGACGCGCGATCTTCGAGCTGGTGTTCCAGGATCACCGGAGTCATGTCGAGGCGTACGAGATCATCCGAAGCCGGGAAGCGCCCGCTCTTTCCTTTAGAGAGTTTCAATCAGAGCTGCGCGCCACCTACCGCGCGATCACCACCGGCCGGCAGGGGCAGCTGCTGCGTGAGCTTGGGATTACGCCTGACGCCGAGATGGAGAACGAGCCGGCGCTTGACCCGGACCCTCCCGTGTCACGAGCACAGCTAGACCAGGCGCTCGGCTGCTTGAGCGCGGCGGATCGCGTGGCGGTCGAACTGTATGTCGTGCAGGAGCTGCCCGGCGAGGACGTCGCCAGGGTGCTGGGCCTTCCCAATGCCAAGGCGGTCTACAACCGGGTGTACCGGGCTCTTGCCGCCTTGCGCGAGCGGCTGGAGCAGGCCGGCATCGTGAAGGAGGACGTGTGAGCCAGCTTGAGCACTCTCGGACTCCGCGGCCGTCTTACAGGGTCGACGCACACGAGGGTAACCCGTGGAAGGAATCCTGGAGGGAGGATCTCGCCGCGTGACCCGGTTCGATCCTGACGAGGCAATTCGCCGTATGCTCCGAGCGGATGCGCGCGCGGGTGCACCGACGCCGAGTTGCCTGGACGACGACACCGTGGCGGCGCTCGTGGAAGGCACGCTGGATCCCGCGACCCGCGAGGTCGTCATCCCGCATGTCGCTGCCTGCGCCTGGTGCCGTGACGCCGTGGCGTCCGTGACTCGGGCGCTCGCGGATGACAGGGTGGCCCGGGAGGTGACGGCGCTCGAAGGCCGAGGCCGTGGGCGGCTGCTTCGGATCCTGCTGCCACTCGCCGCTGCGGCGGGGTTACTGCTCGTGCTTGTGTGGCCCAGGCCCACGGAGGATGGTGGGCATCGCGGGCCGCCGCCCGTCGCGAGCACGCCGGTTCCCATTGCCCCTGTCGGGGTCGTGGCCAGCGCGAGCCCGCTCGTGTGGACCGCGGTAGTCGGGGCCGACCGCTACCGCGTCACCCTGGCCGAGGCCTCTGGTCGCGTGGTGTACGAGACGCAGATGGCCGACACGGTGTTGGCGCTCCCCGATTCCATCGTCCTCGTTCCTGGCCGCTCGTATGTGTGGCTGGTGGAAGCACGCACCGCGTTCGATCGCTGGCAGACGTCGCAGCTCGTGGAGTTCTCGACGACCGGAGCGACACCGCCTTGATCTCCGTCGCGTGGTCGCTGTTCGCCGCTGCGCTTGCCGTCCAGACGCCTGCCGCCGATACGCTGCGCCGAGAGGCGGTTCGCCTATCCGAGACCGCCCTCGTCACCGAAACCCGGGCACGACCACTCGCCGTGCGCGAAGCGATCACACGGGCGTTAGCGGACAACGAGCTTGATGCCGCGCACAACCTGGCCGCGGCCTACGCGCTCGCCTGGACCGACTCGTTCCTGGTGCGCGAGGTGGCTCGGTTCGCCGCCTGGCCGCCGGCCGCTCGGGCGGCCAAAGTCTGGGACGACAGCGTGCGGCGAGAGGGAATCGCCGCGTACGGGCGGGACGGCCCGCGAGCCGCAATCGCAATCTGGCGGCGGGTACTGTCGCGTGCGTCGAGTATCCCTGACACGGCGGGGATTGCGTCGGTACTCGGCAACATCGGCGCCGCGTTTCTCGCCGATGGGCAGCAGGACAGCGCCGAAACGAACCTCACCCACTCGCAGGCGTTGGCGACGGCCATCGGCGATGTGCGGGTCCAGGCCAACGACATCGTGGCGCTCGCGGGGCTCAGCGAGGATCGTGGCGACCTCGCGGTGGCGCGCAATGGCTACACACGGGCGCTCGAGCTCCAGGAGCGCATCGGAGACACCCGGGGAATGGCCGCCGCCTACAACAACCTGGGTCTCCTGGCCCAGGACGTGGGCGATATGGACGAGGCGCGGCGGCAGTTCGAGGCCGCGCTGGCCATCAACCGACGCGATGGGCGTGACGAGGTCGCCGCGACCAATCAAGTCAACCTCGCCGGCCTGGCGAGTCTGGCGGGCGACTTCGCGACCGCCGAGCGCCGCTATCGCGACGCGCTCGCGACGTGGCGCTTGCGGGAGCAATGGGCCGATGCGGCGAGCGCTTTGCACGGTTTGGGGCAGCTGGAGCTGCGCCGCGGTGACTATCCCGCGGCGCAACAGACGCTCGGTCAGGCTCTGGCGATCTACGATCGCACCGGCCCGCCCGCCGACGATATCGCCGTGCGCCGAGAGCTGGCCGGCGCGCTCTCGGCCCGTGGGGACCTGCAGGGCGCCCTGGACGAGCTGCGCCGCGCGCAGCGTATCGCCGATTCGACGAGGGGATCGCTCGGCGTTCGGGCGGGGCTCGCGCTCGCGCGCGCCGACTATGCCTTGCAACTGAACTCGCTTGGCGACGCGGAGCGGCTCTATGGGCGAGCCGAGTTTCTGTATCGGCGCGCCGGAGATCAGGGAGGAGAAGCCGAGGCACAGCAGGGTCGCGGCCTCCTGTTCCTGGAGCGCGACAACTACCCGCGCGCCCAGGCGCTGTTCGAGACCGCGTTGCGCACGCAAAGCGCGTCCGGGCATGCGCGCGCCGCGGCCCTGACGAGGGTGTCCCTCGGCGTCCTTTCCCTGCAACGAGGCGACACGACCGCGGCACGTCGCCAGCTGGCCCGCGCGGCGAGCGACCTCGATGAGGTCGGCGACCCCGTTGGCGCTGCGGCGGCGATCGCTGAGCGGGCGTCGCTCGAGGCCGCAGCCGGGCGTCCCGGGATCGCCGAGTCGTTGTACCACGCAGGGCTCGATCGACTGGGGAATCGGGTCGCGCCCGAAGTCACCTGGCAGCTCCACGCAGGCCTCGGACTCGTGCTGCGAGGACGCGGGGCGATGGACGATGCCGCGCGCGAGCTGCGCGCCGCGCTAGCCGAGATCGACCGTCCTGCCCGCTCGCTCGTGCTGGCGGAGCGGCGCTCGGCGTATTTGGCGGACAAGTGGGATGTGTACGCGCAGCTGGCACTCACCGAGCGCGCTCGCGGGCTTCCCGGCGCGGCGTTCGAGGCGAGCGAGCGGTTACGTGCGCGGGAGATGCTCGAGCTGTTGGCGCGTGGT
This sequence comes from Gemmatimonadales bacterium, assembly GCA_036523455.1. Lineage (GTDB taxonomy): Bacteria > Gemmatimonadota > Gemmatimonadetes > Gemmatimonadales > GWC2-71-9 > DASTHG01. Next base: position 5,446 of record DATDED010000346.1, on the reverse strand, counting down.
CGAGTGGAAAGCGCGGGTGATACCGCTGGCGACCTGGTGGAGCGCGAGCAGGATCTGCGGAGGCGAATCGCCGAGCTGACCAGCGCCTCGCCGCCGGATGGGTACCTCTCCCTCCGACCCCCTCTCCTGGAAGTGGGCCTCTCCCCCCGGCCCCCTCTCCACGATGTGGAGAGGGGGAGTGACGAGGAAGGCCAGGTCGAGCTGCGGCGCGCTCAGGACGACTACGCTGAGTTGCTGCTCGAGATGCGGGAGCGCGCCCCGCGGCACTCGGATCTCGTGGCGCGCGGGGCGGCGAGCTGGCGTGACGTCGCACCCCGCCTCGCGTCGGATGAGGCGTTCATCGAGTACCTGGTCAGCGATTCGGGATCGCTGGCCTTCGTGGTGACGCGTGACACGCTCGCCGTCGTGGATCTGGGAATCGCGGGGCGAGACCTCGCTCAGCTGGTCAAACTGGCGCGCGGCGCGCTGGTACCTCACCCAGGGGGAGAGGGCCTTTGGCGGGGTCCGCTGCGCCGGCTGCACCAGTACCTGATCGCTCCCATCGAAGAGGCCGGTCTGCTCTCCGGCAAGTCGCGCCTCGTGATCGTCCCCCAAGCCGAGCTTCATTACCTGCCGTTCGCGGCTCTGGTCGATAGTGATGGCCGATTCCTGGTGCAGCGCTACGACGTTGCGCTCGCGCCCTCGGCCTCGGTCTGGCTCGCCCTGGGCGAGCGCGCTCCGGAGCGCGCCGCCACCGGCGTGCTCGCCTTCGCTCCACGGACGGACGCTCTGCCGGCGTCACGCCGTGAGGTTGCGATGATCGGGCGCCTGGCGGGGGCGGAGGTGCTGACCGGGACTGGCGCGACCGAGGCGGCGTTCCGCCGTGCGGCGCCCGAGCGGCGCGTGCTGCACCTGGCGACCTACGGCGTGCTCAACAAGCAGAACCCGTTGTTCTCGTTCGTCGAGCTGGCGCCCGGCGGCGACCAGGATGGTCGGCTCGAGGTACACGAAGTATTCGGTCTGCACTTGTCGGCGGATCTCGTGGTTCTCTCGGCCTGTCAGACGGGGCTCGCGTCCGGGGCGCTCGCCGACGTCCCGCCGGGCGACGACTGGGTCGGGCTCACGCGGGCGTTTCTCCATGCCGGCGCTGCTCATGTAGTGGCGACGCTGTGGCCGGTGGACGATTGGGCGACGGCGTTGCTTATGGAGGGCTTCTACGCGGGATACTTGGGGGATACTGACCCCGCGGGTGCGCTCGCCGCGGCACAGCGGGCGCTGCTAGCCCAGCCGGCGACGTCGCCTCCGTTCTACTGGGCGGGGTTCGTGGCGGTGGGAGGCGCGAGCCCCGGAGAGCACCCGTGAGCAAGTCGAGCGGTCGTGCCCGTCTCATGGGGCAGTCCACGAGCGAGGCTGCCATGGGAGCCAAACGGATTCTCCATCTGCCGCGGCGATCTTTTCCTGCGATCGCCCTTGCGGTCGTGGCGGTCCTGGCCTGGGTAGCCGGCTGCGCGGATGGCTCCCCTGGTCCCGACCTCACAAGCCAGTCACTGGCGAGCGGATTGATCATTTCCAACCCTCTGTCTGTCGCTGCCCCGTCGGCTCAGGCCAGCGCTGCCACGGCCGGCAGCATCGGCAGCGATTTCGTGTACGTGGCGCTTACCCCGGGTACGGCCACCGGAGGGACTACGGCGCTGGTGCGTCGAGTCGGTGACGCCTCCTCCGTCGCCACGGCGGTCCAGGACGGTGGGTTCGATCCCGTCCCCGTCATCGCGCAGACTGGGGATTCGGTCGATGTCACGGTGATCGGGACAAATGGCGACACCCTGTACCACGTTGGTGCGGTCATTGCGGCCTCCCGCCCGCCCATTGTCGTCCGGACCGAGCCGCCGCCGAAGAAGCGAGACGTCCCGCTCAATGCGTCGCTGGTCATCGTCTTCAGCGAACCTGTGAAGCCGAGCACCCTTAATCCCTCGTCGGTGCAGCTCCGGCGCGGCTCGACCTCGGTCGGGGGCAGTGTGGGCCTGCTGCAGGGAACCGCGACGTCGGCCGTTTTCACGCCCGCGACGCCGCTCGATCCGAGCAATGATTATCGCCTCACCGTGACTCGGGAGGTGCGGGACCTCCAAGGTGAGCCACTGGTGGCCGCGGACACCGTGGACTTCACAACCGGCAGCACCACAGTAGGCACTGTTGCTTCGGTGTCCCTTGGCCTAAATGACACTGCTACGGTGGTGCCCCTCGGATCACAGTTCCAGCTCACAGCTACGGCGCGGGATGCTCAGGGGCTCGAAGTAGTAGGTCAACCAGTGGCGTGGAGCAGCAGCAATCCATCGGTCGTGCCCGTGTCGCCGACGGGGCTTGTGACCGCAGTGGCACAGGGCACGGGAACGATCAGCGCGACGGTGCAGGGGCAAAGCGGCCGGGCTCCATTTGTAGTGACCGCGACCCTGGTCCCCGTTGCCTCCGTAACCGTGACACCGGAGTCCGGCACTGTATTGGTTGCCGGTGTGTTACCGCTCAAGGCCGAGGTTGGGGACGCCAACGGCCTCGCGACCCATCGCTTGGTCACGTGGTCCAGCAGCAATCCGGCAGTCGCGACAGTCACCGGGGCCGGGGAGTCTGGATTGGTGACGGGCGTGTCCGAAGGCACGACGAGGATCGCGGCGACGGTCGAGGGCAAGAGCGATACCGCCATCGTCACGGTCCAGTCTGTGGGGGCGATCGCTTTCGCGAGCGACCGGGACGGGTGTCGGAACATCTACAGCATGAATCCAGATGGCTCGAACGTCGCTGCCCTGACCAATTGCCTCAATGTCTTTGATCGTGGCGGCGAGAGTCCCGCGTGGTCACCGGACGGACAGAAGATCGCCTATGCGTTGAATTCCCGTCTCTACGTAGTGAATGCGGGTGGCTCCCAACGCCGGGAGGTCATTCCCTCCGACCCGACGGTGTTTGGGCTCAGCCAGCCCGCGTGGTCTCCAGATGGGACGAAGCTTGCCGCCCATGCAGACTTCGGGACCTGTGGCCTCTATTGCAACGGAATCATCGTCATGAATGTCGACGGCACTGTCCTGTTCCACATAGGAGTGGCCGTGCGTAGCGCCGGCGCCCAGCAACCGGCATGGTCGCCGGATGGGCGGATCGCCTATACGAAACTCGGTGACATCTACGTGAGGGATGCTGACAGCAGCATCACGAACCTGACCAACACGCAGGGGACGAACCGCGGCCCCGCCTGGTCGCCGGATGGGACGAAGATCGCCTTCGTGAGCAACCGCGGCGGCGACTATGACCTCTATGTGATGAACGCCGATGGCACCGGCGTCACCCCGCTGAACGTCGGGAGTGTGTCCTATGATATTCGGCCGGCCTGGTCGCCTGACGGCACCAAGATCGTCTTTGGAAACTTCGGCAACGGCTACAGTATCGGCGAGATCTATGTAATGAACGCCGACGGCTCAGGCGTCACGCGGCTCACCAACAACACGTGGTACGATGGGGGGCCTGCGTGGCGGCGGTGAACGCGCGGCGCCGAGCGGCGATCATTACGGTCGTGCTGCTCGCCGGCTGCTCGGACTCCCCCGGCCCGTGTGCCTCTTGCCCACCTCCACCGCCGTCAACCGGGTTGATCGTCTCGAACCCCGTGCCATCCGCCGTGCTTGCTCCACACATGACCCCGGCAGGCTTGGCGACAACAGGCAGCAGTGGGAGCGACGCGGTGTACGTGTCGCTCGCTCCCGGCACGGCCCCCACGGGCACGCGGGCGATCGTGCGCCGAGTGGGCGACGACGCTTCAGTGACCGCCGCGGTGGCGGCCGGCGGGTTCGATCCGGTACCGATCGTCGCCCTGGCCGGCGACTCGATCGATGTCATGGTGACGGACGCCGGCGGCGCCGTGGTCTACCAGGTCCGCACCGCGGTGGTTGCCGCCCGGCCGCCCATCATCGTGCGAACCGAGCCGCCACCCAAAAAGCGGGACGTGCCGCTCAACCTGAGTATGGTGGTCGTGTTCAGCGAACCGATCGACAGCGCCACGCTAACCCCGGCCTCGGTCCGACTGCTTCGCAACGGGAGAGGGGTTTCCGGATCAGTGCGCGTTCTTGATGTGGCGCACGTGAAGGCGGCATTTGTTCCGGACGCTCCTCTGTCCGCGCAGACTGACTATCAACTCCTCGTATCACAGACCGTGCGCGACCGGGATGGTCAGGCCCTGGCAGAGGCCGAGACGGTGCCGTTTACAACCGGTTCCTCTCTGACCGGGCCGCCTGTGTCCATCTCGTTCTCGGTGGACAGCGGAATGGCGCTATTGGTCGGGGCGAGCTTCCAGATGACGGCCACTGTGCGCGACGCGGCCGGCAACGAGCTGACCGATCAGATGGTCAATTGGTTCACTACCGATTCCAGCGTGCTCACGGTGTCCGCAACAGGGCTCGTCACGGCGGTCGGGGATGGCATTGCCTTGGTCGGTGCGAGCGCAGGCGCCGTGAGCAATCAGACATCATTCCACGTCACCGGCCTCCCGGCGGCGTCGGTGACGATCGCACCTAACACCACCACGGTCGGAACGGGCGACACGGTCATGGTGACTGCTACAGCTCGCGATTCGACAGGACGCGTTATCAACCACCCCTCGGTGACCTGGACGAGCAGCGCCCCGGCGCTGGCGACCATTGCAACCGTGGGCTCCGATCAGCGGATCGCCACGGTGACCGCTGTGAGTCTGGGCAGCGTGACCATCACCGCCTCGAGCGGCACGGGCAGCGCGACGGCGGAAATCACCATCGGGCCCCAGGTGCCGGTCGCCTCGGTGACGGTCACTCCTCCCGTGGCATCCGTAGTGGTCCAGGGGTCGGTGCAGCTGGCTGCGACCCTCCGAGACGCGAATGGGAAGGTGCTCCTTGCGCGCCCGACCGCCTGGACCAGTGACAACGGGACCATTGCTGCGGTGGACGCCTACGGGTTGGTGACGGCTGTTCGTGCAGGCTCGGCGACCGTGACTGCTACCAGTGGAGCAGCGAGCGGGACGGCGACTGTCATCGTTAGTCCTCAGGTGCCGGTCGCCTCGGTGACGGTGACTCCCGTCTCCGCGTCGCTGGTGGTCCAGGGGACGGTTCAGCTGTCCGTGACGCTCCGAGACGCGAGTGGAACTGTGCTCGCTCCGCGTCCCACCATCTGGATTTCCCACGACGAGGCTGTAGCGAGAGTGGATGCGAACGGCCTGGTGACGGCAGTGGGACCGGGGTCGGTCGCAGTGACTGCGACCAGCGAAGGACAGACTGGGATCGCATCGATTGCGGTCACGGTGCTCACCTTCACCGCATTGGCTGGTGGCGAGGAATACACCTGCGGGCTCGCGAGCGGCACCGGCGCGGCGTTTTGCTGGGGGCGCAACGACTACGGCCAGCTCGGGGACGGCACGCAGACGTCGCGCCTCGCGCCCGTGCAGGTGGGCGTAGGAGTAGCCGGC
>DATDED010000345.1:0-2505 GCA_036523455.1 Gemmatimonadales bacterium | reverse complement strand
CGGCCCTCGCGCGCAGCCCCGCTTCGAAACCGTCGAACAGCAGCTCCTCCTTCGAATCGTAATGCGAATAGAAGGTGGATCGTCCGACGTCCGCATGATCCGTGATGTCCGCGACGGTAATGCGATCGTAGCTGCGCTCCTCGATCAGCTGCAGCAGGGCTTCCTTCAGACGATGGCGCGTGCGCCGCACCCGCCGATCGGGTGCCGCCCGCGCATGGACGGTTGCGTTCCTGGCCACGTGAGTGCTCCGCGTCCAATTCGGGACAACCGGCGCCGCCTTGCTGGTTGACCTGGGCGGCCCGCCATCTAGCGTGTACCCGACACTAGTCCATTTCCGCACAACAGTCCAGCAACCACGGAGGCCCCGTGCACCTGCATTTCGTCTACCTGTTGGCGCTCCTGCTGCTCGCCGCGACGGTCCACGCCGCGCTCCTCCCGGAGCGGACGACCACTCATGTCGCCGAGATCGGGCTGCTCTACCTGCTCGTCGGGTACTGCGGTGTGCCGATGCTCGCGGTGAGCCTCTGGGTGCTCATCAGTCCGGGTCACGCGGCGGCGGGATTCGGCTTCCCCGCGAGCGGACCGCTGCTGGCGTTCTTCGGCTGGGCCTACCTGGGGATGTCGCTGTTGTCACTCTTGGCGCTGAGATTTCGCGGCGCTTTCCTCGTCGCCCCGGTGGTAGTATGGGCGGTGTACCTCGGCGGAGCGACGGCGGTGCACCTGCGAGAGTCACACGGCCGCGCGCTCGAGATCCTCGCCAGTCACGGACTCATCGCTGCGCTGCTGGTGGCGGCGCTGCTCGCGAGCGGGGCCTGGAAAGCACATGCCTGACGCACTCCCCGGCTCTAGGGCCGAGGACTTCGTCGCCGGCACGGCCTCCGCCCAGGCGCCCTCCCCGATCACGGTCCGGGCGGCCGCGCGTACGCCGCCCGGACCGCTGCCGCTACTGCCCCTGGGGCCGCGCGGTCGGGGGGAGCAGACCGTTGAGCCGCAGGTAGTTCGCGAGCTGGCTGTAGTGGTCTTCCCAGTCTCCCGTGGTGATCAGGATGATCGACGCGCGCGTGTACTTGCTGCCGCCGAAAAACGGCAGCTCCTCGCCGAGCCCCGTGTCGTCGAGCTTGGCGAGTGCCGTCTGGCAGAAGTCGAACGTCTCGCGCAACCGCGCGACGAGCACTTCCTTGGACGACGAGGCGGTCACCGAGTCGCGCTTCGGCGCCGGCATCCCGCCGATGGTGGAGCAGAAGTAGTCGTTGCCCTCCGCGAGGTGCACGGCGATGGCGGCGACGCTCATCTGGGCCGGGGTGGGCTTGTAACCGAGCTTGTCGGCCGGCATCGTCTCGATGGCGGCGACGAGCTTCCGGGCCGAACGGGCCTCATAGGTGCGAAATGCGTCTGCCACCGGGCTCGCTCCGCCCTGGGCGGCCAGCAGTCCGGGGGCACCGATCAAGACCAGGGCGACGGTGCGTGCATCCAGCTTCATGACGCTCTCCATTTCGGGGTGGGTTGATTCCGCGCCTTCCCTCGCGCATCCTGATTCTAATGACAGACAGGGAATTCCGCGCCCTCGAGCCCGAGGCGCGCAGCCGGTCCGGCCGCCCCCAGCCGGGGGAATACGCCCCCTACGCCCACCCCGATATCGCCGTCATCCCCGAGGACGACGCGGTCGCGGCGCTGCGATCCTCCTGTGACCGGGTGGTGGCGCTGTTCGCCCCGCTCACGGATGCACGGGTCGCCGGGGTCCGCTACGCGCCGGGGAAATGGACGATCAAGGACCTGCTGGGCCATCTAAGCGACGACGAACGGATCTACGCCTACCGGGCCCTCCGACTGGCCCGGACCGACGATCGTGTGCTGGCAGGGTTCGATCAGGTCCGCTACGCGGACGCGGCCGGGAGCGAGGCCCGCTCCCTGACGGACCTGGTGGAGGAATACCGCAGCGTGCGGGCGGCGTCGATCGGGCTGTTCGCCGGGCTCGGGCCGGAGGCGTGGACCCGCCGCGGGACCCTGGAAGGACACGACGTCACGGTCCGCGGCCTCGCATTTCACATCGTGGGCCACGAAATGCACCACCTGCGCGTGCTGCGCGATCGCTATCTGCCCCTCGTCTCTCCGGGCTGACCTCTTATACTTCCCCTTCATGACCGACGAGCGCATCGCGAAGCTCCACGCCCTGCTCTCGGCCTACGCCGAACGTCAGGCCGCCGCGAAGCCGGCCCCCAGGGCCGGGGACGGCACTGCCGAACGGAAACGGCGCGCGTGCGCGGACCTCCTGCGCACCGTCGTCCGGCCGGTGCTGGAGCGATTCATGGAGGAGCTCAAGAAGGCCGGGCACGACGCCTCCACCCGGGACCACACCGATCGCGACGACGCTTATCCCAGTGTGGCGCTGTCCTTCACTCCCCGGAGCATCGCCGCGGCCAAGAGTCCCGAGTCCGTGCTCGCGTCGGCCCTGATGTTCAAGTACGATCCGCGCCGCGGCATCGTGGTGCAACGCGACGTCAAGCT
>DATDED010000344.1:0-2429 GCA_036523455.1 Gemmatimonadales bacterium | reverse complement strand
CAGAGCAGGAGGAGGGCGGTGTGACGCCGTTGCATGGAGGCGAAGAAGGTAGGCGGAGAAGCTGACAGCGACCTTACACCGATGCCGGGAACGAAACCTCGACGTGAGTCCCTTCTCCCGGCTCCGACCGGATGTCGATCCGGGCGCCGTGCAGGTCCGCGATCCAGCGCGCGATGGCGAGGCCGAGGCCGGCGCCTTCGGTGGCCCGGGCCGCCTCGCCGCGATAGAACCGCTCGAACACGCGGGGCAGGTCCTCCGGCGCAATGCCCGTCCCCGTATCGGCGATCACCACCGTCCGACGTCCGTTGCCCGCCGTCACGTCGAGCCGGACGCGCCCGCCTGCTGGAGTGAACTTGACGGCGTTCTCCAGCAGAATCAGGAGCAGCCGCCGCACCAGCACCGGGTCGCCGGCGATCGGCGCTTCCTCGAACGCGCCCACCTCCAGGGCGATGCCGGCCTGCTGAGCCAGCGCGCGGATCGACTCCACCGCGTCGGCCGCCTGATCGTCGAGGTAGACGGTTTCCCGCGCGGCGGGCATCTCCCCGGCATCCGCGCGCGCCAGGGTGAGCAGGTCACCCACGACGGCCCCGATCCGCTCCGCCTCACGCCCCACGGCGCGCAGGGTCTGCGCGTCGCGCTCCGCCACGCGCTCCTGACCTAGCGCCACGTCAGCGCGCGTGCGCAGCAGCGTCACCGGCGTGCGCAACTCGTGCGCCGCATCGGCCATGAAGCGACGCATCTGCTCCATCGAGCGCTCGATGGGCGCCGTGGACTGGCGCACCAGCACGTACCCGCCTCCCGCGACCAGGAGGAGGGCCACGAGCGCCGCGCCGGCGAACACCTCGATCAGCGACGCGTAGCGGTCCTCGAGCTCCAGCCGGTCGGCCACAGCCACCGCGACATACTCCGCGCCGGCTCCGGTCGTGAAGGACTCGGCATGGAGCCGCACCTCCGTCCCGCTCGGGGCTTCGAAATCGAGATCCACCGGCTTTCCCGATGTCGCCCGCCGAGCCGCAGCGCGAATCCACTCAGGGACCAGTGCCGGCGTAACGGGGGCGCCGTCCCGGTCCAGCAGATACAACTCCCGGTCCGGAATGCGCAGCTCGGCCACCGCGTCCACCACCGGCCCGCTGGCCCCGGCGCGCTCCACTTCCCGGATACGCGCCGCCTGCTGCACCTCGGCCGTCGCAGCGCGCAGCGAAGCGTCGAGCTGCCGCGCCAGCTGCTTCCGCACCGCGAGGAAGATCCCGCCCCCCAGCAACACGATGATCAGCGTGAGCACACCGGCGTACCACCAGGTGAGGCGCCGCCGCAGTCTCGCCAGCGTGGGGTTCACGAGCCGAAGCGGTAGCCGGCGCCACGCAACGTGGCGATCAGCTTGGGTTCGAAGCCGTCGTCGATCTTGGCGCGCAGCCGGCGCACCAGCACCTCGAGCAGGTTCGCGAAGGGGTCATGGTTGTCGTCCCACACGTGCGCCGTAATGGTCGCACGGTCGAGCACGCGCCCGGGGTGGCGAACGAACAGCTCCAGCAGGGTGAATTCCTTGGCGGTGAGCGCGATCGGCCGCCCGCCGCGGCGCACGCTCCGCGCCGCCAGGTCTACCTCGAGGTCCGCCACACGGTACTGGGCCGGCGTGAAGGCCGGTCGCCGGCGCGCCAGTGCTTTCACGCGGGCCAGCAGCTCCGGAAACGCGAATGGTTTGGGGAGGTAGTCGTCGGCGCCGGCTTCGAGCCCGCGAACGCGGTCGTCCACGGCATCCATCGCGGTGAGCATCAGGACGGGAGTCGCGACCCCTTCACTTCGCAGGCGCCGGCATAGCTCGAAGCCCGAGCCGCCGGGCAGCAGCACGTCGAGCAACACGACGTCGAAGGCGCCGTGAACGACCCGTTCGAATCCCTCGGCGAACGTGGCCGCCAGCGTCGCCTCGATCTGCGATTTCGCGAACCCGTCCCGCAGCAAACCCGCGAGCTCGGCGTCGTCCTCGACGATCAGCAGCCGCATGAGCGAAGGCTAAGGCTTCCATGCCCCCAAGGGGAATCGAACCCCTGTTCCCACCTTGAAAGAGTGGTGTCCTGACCGTTAGACGATGGGGGCGGAAGGAATAGCGGTAACGGGATTCGAACCCGTGTTTGAGCCTTGAGAGGGCTCCGTCCTAGTCCCCTAGACGATACCGCCGCGACCCCGGAAGGTGGAAGGAAACCCGGGTCGGGCGAAGAATATCGCCAGCCCGGCGCAGCCTTGGCAACCCGCGCTCACCGCTCGATCACGTCCACGCGCCGGGACGACGTGGCCTCCGCCCGCCCTGCGGCCGAAACCGCGATGTCGATGCGATACCGACCCGCCGCGAGGCCGGCCAGATCGACGACCAGCGCCCGCGGCGCCCTGCCCTGCTCCAGCCGGGCACCCTCGCGCCATTCCACCCGGACGCT
>DATDED010000343.1:0-2721 GCA_036523455.1 Gemmatimonadales bacterium | reverse complement strand
CGTGTATGCCATGCGTGCGACATCCGGGGCGACCCTCGAGTCGGCCGGTTTCGGGTCGCACTGATTCCGGCGACTCCAGTCCCTCGCCCACGTCAGGACGTTCGGAAACGAGTCGGGGGCCAGCCACGACGACCCCCCGTTGTACGGAATATCCGGATCGGCGGTCCCATGAAACGCGATCATTGGCACCGGCCGTCGATCCGTGCACCAGCTCCACGGCAGCGTTTGAGCGGCCGCCACCATCCCGACCGCCGCGATCCGGTCGGACAGTGTGCAGGACAGCACGAACGACATGCCGCCGCCGTTGGAAAGCCCGTTGGCGTAGATCCTCGTCGAGTCGATGGTGTACGCCGCCTCCAGGGTGTCGATCAACGCCGAGATGAACCTGACGTCCCGTGCGAGGCCGGCCCCGTGGTCCACGTGCCAGATCCTCGGCCCGGCCCCCGCGACCGCCGACGGGTAGACGACGATGAAGCCCTCGGCGTCGGCCAGTCGGTTCCATCCGCTGAGATCCTGTTGCTGGACCGGCCATCCCCCGGCGCCGTGCAGGCTGATGACGAGCGGCGTCGGCTTGGTGCGGTCGTAGCTGCGCGGGACATACAGCAGGTATTCCCGCGTCTGCCCGTCGGACGCGAACGACCCGTTCGACCGGTTCGCAACCTTGAACGACACCGCGTCGATCAGGACCAACCCCGGGGGCAGGCTGATGAGGCCCAGCACGGCACCGATGACGCTCCTTCTGGTCGTCGCGCTCATCGATGCCGATTCCACGCGAGGGCCAGGGGCGTCGCGGACAGGCGCGCCAGCGGGACGGCCAGGATCGCGACGAGGCCGAGCAGGTAGCGCGGCATGAACGGCGTGAAGAGCAGCCACGTGAGCAGGCCGTAGAGGGCGAGCACGGCGACAACCCAGCACACCGCGCCGGTCACGAGGATGCGGTCGCTGACCAACCGGGTGCGATAGAGGCGTACGGCGATCCAGCCGGCGGCGGACATCTTGCAGCAGACCAGCACGCCGAGGATCAGTGGAAACGCGTTCCACAACGCCGTTCGCGCGTCGCTGTGTTCCAGGATCCGTAACGCGATCGGCCCGATGGCCGCGAGGAACACCAGGGTGAGGAACACGCTCCCCTTGACGATCCATTCGCGGCCGCTGAGGCCGAGGTACAGACTCTGCACGAGCTGCTTCCAGGTCGCCGCCAACAGTCCCGCGAGGCACAGCAGGGCGAAGACGATCGCACGAGGCGTCCCCACGGCATCGATGACGCGACTCGCCCGTGCGATCACCATCGACGACTGGCCCGACAGCCCCAGCGCCAGCGGGACGGCCACGAGGACCAGCAGCCACGCGGCCAGCGTGCTCCAGATCGCGGCGTTGAGCCTGGCGCCGATGAGCGTCGCGCTGGTCACCGGCCGCGTCGCGATGAAGGGCGTCAGATTCGCCTGGCGGACCGTCGCCGCGGCGAACGCGGCCATGAAGGGGGGCGTCAGCAGCACGCCGAACAGGATGCCGAACACGAGGGCCGGCGTATCGCCGGCGACGAGGAGCAGGGCCAGCTCGAACGGCAGGAGGATGGCCACCAGGGCTGGCAGCGACCGGCCATGTCGCCGCCACTCGAACCACGCCTGCGCGCGACCGGGCGATGAAAAGTCGTCTTGGCGACGCGGCCGGACCGCCGCGAGCGGTCCGCGTCGAGCGGGCGCTCTCCGCCAATCGGGCACGTCGCCACGGCGCGCCCGCGCGACAGCGATGCGCGCGGCGACATACGCGATGGGGATCTGCGGCGCCAGGATGGCCAGCATCACGGGCTCGGGCGCTTTGTATTGGACCGCGAGGAGAACGATGCTGTCCATCACACCCAGCCACAGCACGGCCACGATCACGCGCAGCCCGGGCAAACCGTACGGCATCCACGTCAGCGCCTGCGTCCAGGCGAGCAGCGACACGGCTGCCAGCGCCGGCCAGATCACCGGGATGTCAAATCCCGACGGCCACACGGCGAGGAACCTCGTGGCCAGCCACAACAGCATCATGGCCGTCGAGCCGTACAGCATGGGCCAGCCCGCCAGCGCGGCGGTCGACACCGGCAGCGTGAACATGCGGGCGGGATACATCGACTGGCGCGCGGCCAGGTCGCCGGAGAGGCCGAAGGTGAATACTCCCAGCAAGTACATGAACGTCGCCGTCAGCGGCCCCATCACGACGACCCCAAACCGCTCGGCGCTGTCCATGTTGAAGGTCAGGCCCGGCCCGGGGATCAGCAGCTTGAACGTTGCCAGGACCACCAGGTAACCGGCGAGGGCGATGAAGCCCCAGCGATGCCGTTGGCGAAACTCCCAGGCAATGGCGAGCGCGGGGGAACGCACGGCTACGCGTCCGGAGCCCTGGCGGGCGTCCCGACGTGGGCGACGAAAATCTCTGCGAGAGAGGGGAGGCGTTCGCCGACGCGATGCGCTTCCCGGACGGCGTCCAGCGGCGCGCTCAGCACGATCCTGCCTTGGTGGATCAGCGTGAGGTGATCGGCGACCTGCTCCACTTCTTCCAGCAGGTGCGAGGAGAAGAGCACCGTCCGGCCTTCATCGGCGATGGTGCGAATGACGGCGCCGAGAATGTCGCGGCGAACGATGGGATCGAGGCCGGACGACGGCTCATCCAGCACCAGCAGCTCGGGCCGATACGCCAGCGCGAGGAGCAGCCCCGTCCGGGCCTTCTGCCCCCGCG
>DATDED010000342.1:0-2816 GCA_036523455.1 Gemmatimonadales bacterium | reverse complement strand
GGCCCGCCGCGAAGGACAGTACCTCCACTACGAAGTCCGCCGCGACACGATCGAGGCCTACACCAACGAGCTGATGCGCCGGCTGGGAAGGCCAGGATCAGCGGTGTCGTGAGACGGGAACCTTTTTTTTTGCCAATGTTGTTCGATAGTTGTAAAACTGTAATACGAATGTCAGGAATCGGTGGTCATGCCCGCCGACTGTCGAATCCCGGCGCGCCGAAACGTCTAGAACTGGACGGAGCAAGCTCGACCTTCTCGACCTAAGGAGCCCGACCCGTATGCGCAGTCCGTTCCTCCTGAAGAATCGCCAATGGGCCGCATCCGCCATCCTGCTGCTGATCCTCACCGTCACGGGGGGCGGCCTGGCAGCCTGGAAGCGCGCCTCCATCAAGGCCGCCAACGCCGCGGCCGCCAGCCAGCCGGAGCCTATGGAGTCCGTGACGAGCGCGGTCGCCCGCGAGACGCAGTACCGCGCGACCGCCACCTCGATCGGCACCGTCCTGGCCCTGAATTCGATCACGCTGCGCAATGAGCTGCCCGGCACGGTCCGCCGGGTCGCGCTCTCGCCCGGCCAGGTCGTGGAGACCGGCACCGTGCTCGTCGCGCTCGACGTCTCGGTAGAAGAGGCGGATCTCCAGGCGCTGCAGGCGCAGGCGGACCTCGCGCAAACCACCCTGACCCGGGTGGAGCGCCTCCGGGAAGCGCAGGCCGCTTCCCAGGAAGAGGTGGACCAGGCGCGTGCGGCACGCGACGTCGCACTGGCACAGATCGCCCGCACGAAAGCGATCATCGCCCGCAAGACGATTCGCGCCCCGTTCCGCGCCCGCGTCGGTATCGCCGACGTCCACATCGGGCAATACCTGAATGAGGGCACCGAGCTCACCACGCTGCAGGGCGTGGACGCCGCGGCCAACGTGGATTTCACGGTCGCACAGGCGGTGGCCGCCCAGCTGCGGCCGGGTGAGGTGGTCCGCGTCGTCGCCGGGGGCGAGGCCAGGCCGATCGCGGCGCACATCGTGGCGATCGATGCGCGGGTCGACCCCACCACCCGCAACGCGCTGGTGCGCGCGCGCATTCCGGGCAACGCCCCGTCGCCGGGCGCCTCGGTGCGGGTCGAAGTTCCCGCGGGAGCGCCCACGCAGGTCGTCGCCATCCCGGTCAGCGCGCTGCGCAAGGGCCCGGGTGGTGACCACGTCTTCGTGATCGTCTCCGATTCGACCGGCCGCAGCCGCGCACGCCTGCAGCCGGTGCAGAGCGGTCCGGTGCTCGAGGACGAGGTGCTGATTCTGCAAGGTCTTGCCCCCGGTGCGCGCGTCGCCACTTCGGGGTCCTTCAAGCTCCGCGACGGTGCTCTGGTCGCGGCCGCCGGCGATTCACTCCGTTAACGGACTACGGTCATGCGCTCGTTTACCGACACCTTCATCAAGCACCCCGTCCTCGCGGCGGTGGTGAACCTGGTCATCCTGCTCGTCGGCTGGCGGGCGATGTCCTCGCTTCCGGTGCAGCAGTACCCCAAGATCGAGAGCTCCTCGGTGCTGATCACGACGGTCTACTACGGCGCCTCGGCCGAGACCGTCCGCGGGTTCCTGACGACGCCGATCGAGCGCGCCGTGTCCGCCATCAGCGGCGTCGACTACGTGGAATCGACGAGCCGCGCCGGCGTCAGCACGATCACGGTGCACCTGAAGCTCAACCACAGCAGCACCGCGGCCCTGGCCGAGGTCACGGCCCGCCTGCAGCAGGTGCGGTCCGAGCTGCCGGCCGAGGCCGAGCCGCCGGTTGTCGAGGTGCAGCGCGCCGACCGGCCGTACGCGTCGTTCTACCTCAGCTTCACCTCGAACGACCGGGACATCCCCGCGCTCACCGACTGGCTGACCCGGACCATGCAGCCCCGGCTCACCACGCTCGCCGGCGTGCAGCGGGTGGACGTGGTGGGCGGCCGGCCCATCGCGATGCGCATCTGGATCGACCCCGACCGCCTGGCCGCGCTCAACCTCGCCCCCGGCGACGTGCACGCGGCGCTGCAGCGCAACAACTATCTCGCGGCCGTCGGCCAGACCAAGGGCGACCTGGTGCAGGTCAACCTGCTCGCCAACACCGACCTCCGCTCGCCCGAGGAATTCAAGAACCTCGTCGTGGCCGAGCGGAACGGGGCGATCGTGCGACTGTCGGACGTCGCCCGGGTGGAGCTCGGCGCCGAGGAGGCCGAGTTCATCACGAAGTTCAACGACAAGGAGGCTGTGTATCTCGGCGTCTGGCCGCTGGTCGGCACCAACGAGATCGAGCTGGCGCACCGGCTCAAGGACGAGATGAACCGTATCCGGCCCACGCTGCCCCGGGACATCGACATGCAGCTGGCCTACGATGCGACGGTCTTCATGGAAGACGCGCTGCACGAGATCAGCAAGACGCTGGCCGAGACGATCCTGATCGTCGGCCTGGTGGTGTTCCTGTTCATGGGCTCGGTGCGCACGGCGCTGGTCCCCCTGGTCGCGATGCCGGTCTCGCTGGTCGGCGCCGCGATCGTGATGTCGGCCTTCGGCTTCAGCCTGAACCTGCTCACGATCCTCGCGATCGTGCTGTCGGTGGGCCTGGTGGTGGACGACGCGATCGTCGTGGTGGAAAACGTCGAACGGCACGTCCGCGAGGGCAAGACGCGCATCCAGGCGGCGCTCGTCGGCGCGCGCGAGCTGGTCGGGCCGATCCTGGCGATGACGGTCACCCTGGCCGCGGTGTACACGCCGATCGGGTTCCAGGGCGGGCTCACCGGGTCGCTCTTTCTCGAGTTCGCGATCACCCTCGCCGCGGCCGTCGTA
>DATDED010000341.1:0-5735 GCA_036523455.1 Gemmatimonadales bacterium | reverse complement strand
CAGCCATGACGGTCCGCGTGGGGATGATCGGCACCGGGTTCGCGCGGCGGGTGCAGCTGCCCGGACTGCGGCTGGTGCCCGGCGTGCAGGTCACGGCGATCGCGAGCGGGCGGCGCGCCAACGCGGAGGCGGTGGCCGCGGAGTTCGGCATCGCGCGCATCTATGACGACGGGGCTGAGCTGGCGCGCGCGGATGACGTGGATCTCGTCATCATCTCCTCTACTCCTCCCGGTCACGCTCGCTTCGCCGTCGCGGCGCTCGAGGCCGGGAAGCACGTGTTGTGCGAGAAGCCGATGGCGCTCGCCGCCGCCGAGGCGGAGCACATGGCGCTCATGGCGGAGCGGAGGCCGTCGCAGGTGGCCTGGGTCGATCACGAGCTGCGCTACGAACCGAACCGCCGCAAGGTCCGCGAGCTGGTGCGTGCCGGCGCCATCGGCGATGTTCGCCACATCGAGCTGTCGCTCAAACCCTACCTGCGTGGTGACGGCCGGCCGCAGACCGCGAGCGCGCCGTGGACCTGGTGGTTCGATGCCGCCGAGGGTGGCGGCCTGCTCGGCGCGGTGGGCTCGCACCTGATCGACCTGTGCCGGTTCTGGACGGGCACCGAGGTGGTGAGCGTCGCCGGGGGAGTCCGGACGTTCATTGGCGAGCGGTCCGATGCCCAGGGCGCGCGGCACGAAGTGACCGCTGACGAATTCGTGTCCGGGGTCCTGACCTTGAGCGGAGGAGCGGTCGCGACGCTCACACTCTCCGCCGTCGCGCATCACGGGCCCGGCCACCTGGCGCAGGTGACCGGGCGGGACGGCTCGCTCGTGCTCACCGGAGAGGGGCGGCTGGAGATCGGCCGCTCGGGAGCGGTGCTCGAGGACATCAGTGTGGCCGACGACCTCGCCGGCCGGACCTCGGTCAACAATATGTGGGCCCGCTCCTTCGTCCGGCTCGCGCGCGATCTCGTGTCCGTGATCGGCGGCAACCGGCCCGAAGGCGAGCCGGCCGCCTTCCGCGACGGCTGGCGCGTGCAGCGCGTGCTCGATGCGCTGCGCACCGGGAGGCCCACGCCGCTAGATTGACGTCGTGGAGCAGACGTACTTCCGCAAGGGCTTCGGGCTCAAGGACGCCATCGAGGGCGCGCTCACGACCGACTACCACAGCCGGCTCGTGGACGCCATTCGCACCAACGACCACACCCTCGTCCTGGGGGATCTGACCTTCCGCCTGGCCCGGGAGTTCGGGTTCTGCTATGGGGTGGACCGGGCGGTTGAATACGCGTACGAGGCCCGCAGCAAGTTTCCCGAGCGGCGCACCTTCCTGGTGGGCGAGATCATCCACAACCCGCACGTCAACTCCAAGCTGCGCGCCATGGGAGTGCAGTTCCTGTTTCGTGGCCCCGGAGGGGATTTCGATTTCAGCGCGGTGACGCAGACCGACGTGGTCATCCTGCCGGCCTTCGGAGTCACCGTTCAGGACTTCGCCCGGTTGCGGGAGATCGGCTGCGTGCTGGTCGACACGACGTGCGGCTCGGTGTTGAACGTCTGGAAGCGCGTCGAGTCCTACGCGCGCGACGGCTACACGGCGGTGATCCACGGCAAATACTTCCACGAGGAGACGAAGGCGACCGCCAGCCAGGTGACCAAGTATCCCGGGGGGAAGTACATCATCGTCCGGCATATGGAAGAGGCCCGTGAGGTGTGCGCGTTCCTCGAGGGGACCGTGAAGCACGCGCAGCTGCTCGAGCGCTTCGCGCATGCCGTTTCGCCCGGTTTCGACCCGGACCGCGACCTCGTGAAGATCGGCGTGGCCAACCAGACGACGATGCTCTCCAACGAATCGCTGGCGATCGCCGGGGAGCTGCAGGCGAGCATGGCGCGGCGCTGGGGGGAGGCCGCGCTGGCGGACCACTTCCGCACCTTCGACACGATCTGCTCGGCTACGCAGGATCGGCAGGACGCGGTGCTCAAGCTGATCGAGGAACCGCTCGACGCGATGGTGGTGATCGGCGGGTACAACTCGAGCAACACGACGCATCTCGCCGCCATCTGCGCGTCGCGCGTCCCGACCTTCCACATCGAGGACGCGCTCTGCGTCGACCCGCAGACCGGGAGCATCCGGTACCTCCCGGTGGGGCAGCGCGAGGAGACGCGGCGTGACGCGTGGCTGCGGCAGGGTCCGGTCCGCATCGGCATCACGGCGGGCGCCTCCACGCCGAACAACAAGATCGGGGAGACGGTCGAGCGGATCGCCGCGATGCGCGGACTCTCGCTATGAACGTCCGGTTCCATCCGGTCGTCGACCGGTGGTTCGCCGGACGATTCGCCGAGCCGACCGATCCACAACGTCGCGCCTGGCCTTTGCTCCAGGCGCGGCACGACGTCCTGATCGCCGCTCCCACTGGCTCGGGCAAGACCTTCGCGGCCTTCCTCGCCGCGATCGACGACCTGCTGCGCCAGGGACTCGACGGCACGCTGCCCGATGAAACGCAGGTCGTCTACGTGTCGCCGCTCAAGGCGCTCTCCAACGACATCCAGAAAAACCTGTCCCAGCCGCTCGAGGAGATTCGGGGAGCGTTGGCGGCCGCGGGGCTGCCCGACGCGAACCTGCGGGTCCTGCTGCGCACGGGCGACACGCCGCCCGCGGAACGGCAGGCGATGGTGAAGCAGCCGCCGCACATCCTCGTCACCACCCCCGAGTCGCTCTATCTGATTCTCACCTCCGAGCGGGCGCGCGAGACGCTGCGCAGCGTGCGCACCGTGATCGTGGACGAGATCCACGCGGTGGCGCGGGACAAGCGGGGCAGCCACCTCGCCCTGTCGCTCGAGCGGCTGGCGACCCTGTCGCGCCATCCGCTGCAACGCATCGGGCTGTCGGCCACGCAAAAGCCGATCGAGGAGATCGCGCAATTCCTCGTCGGGACCGAGCGGCCGCTGCCGGTCATCGTGGATTCGGGTCATGCGCGGCAGCTCGATGTGGCGCTGGAGATCCCCTCCTCGCCGCTCGAGGCAGTGATCTCGGCTGAAGTCTGGGAAGAGGTGGACGAGCGGCTCGCGCAGCTGATCGCCGAGCACCGGACGACGCTCGTGTTCGTCAACACGCGCCGGCTCTGCGAGCGGCTCACGATGCAGCTGTCCGAACGGCTCGGCGCGGACAAAGTGACGTCGCACCACGGCAGCCTGTCGCGCGAGAAGCGTCTCGAGGCCGAGACCCGTCTCAAGAACGGCGAGCTCAAGGCGCTGGTGGCGACCGCTTCGCTCGAGCTGGGGATCGACATCGGCTCCGTGGATCTCGTCTGCCAGATCGGGACGCCGCGCGCCATCGCGACGTTGTTGCAGCGCGTCGGCCGCTCGGGGCACCGCCTGGGCGCCGTGCCGAAGGGCCGGATCTTTCCGCTGTCGCGCGACGAGCTGATCGAGTGCGCCGCGCTGCTGCGGGCCGCCCGCGAAGGAAAACTGGACCGGCTGATCATCCCCGAGCACCCCCTCGACATCCTCGCGCAGCAGATCGTGGCGGCGGCCGCCTGCGAGGAGTGGGACGAAGACGCGCTGTACGACCTCGTGCGCCGCGCCTACCCGTACCGGGACCTGTCGCGGAAGGACTACGACGAGGTCGTGCGGATGCTGTCGGAGGGGTTCACGACGAAACGCGGCCGGCGTGGGGCCTACGTGCACTACGACGGGGTGAACCGCCGGTTGCGCGGCCGCCGCGGCGCCCGTCTCGCGGCCCTCACGTCGGGCGGCGCCATCCCCGACCTTGGCGACTACCGGGTCGTGCTCGAGCCGACCGAGACCTTCGTCGGGACGCTGAACGAGGACTTCGCGATCGAGAGCGCGCCCGGCGACATCTTCCAGCTCGGCAACGCCTCTTATCTGATCCTCAAGGTCGAATCGGGGCAGGTACGGGTCGCCGATGCGAAAGGGCAGCCGCCCTCCCTCCCCTTCTGGCTGGGCGAGGCGCCCGCGCGCACCGACGAGCTGTCGGAGGAGGTGTCGCGGCTGCGTCAGGACGTCGAGCGGCGGCTGGGTGACGTCCCGGGGGCGACGCGGTGGCTGGAGGAGATCGGGGTCTCCGAGCCCGCCGCGCGCCAGATCGTCGAATACCTCGCGGCGACGCGCGCCGTGTTGGGCGTGGTGCCGAGCCAGGGAACGCTCGTGTTGGAGCGCTTCTTCGACGACGCGGGCGGGATGCAGCTCGTGCTGCACGCCCCGTTCGGCGCGCGCATCAACAAGGCGTGGGGGCTCGCCCTGCGAAAGCGCTTCTGCCGCTCGTTCAACTTCGAGCTGCAGGCGGCGGCGAACGACGAGGCGATCGTGCTGTCGCTCGGACCGCATCACAGCTTCCCGCTCGAGACGGTCTTCCAGTACCTGAACACCGCCACGGTGCGCGACGTCCTGATCCAGGCGATGCTCGTCGCGCCCATGTTCCAGAGTCGCTGGCGCTGGAACGCCACGCGGGCGCTGGCCGTGCTGCGGTTTCGCGGCGGGCGGAAAGTGCCGACGCCGCTGCAGCGGATGGAGGCGGAGGACCTTTCGGCGGCCGTCTTCCCGGATCAGCTCGCCTGTCCGGAGAACCTCGTCGGCGACCGCGAGATCCCCGACCATCCGTTGATCCGTCAGACGATCGAGGACTGTCTCACCGAAGCGATGGACCTGGCGGGTCTCGTGCAGGTGCTGGAGGGCATCACGGCGGAACGTTTCACCCTCGTCGCGCGAGACACGACCGAGCCCTCGCCCATTGCGCACGAGATCCTGAACGCCAAGCCGTACGCTTTCCTGGACGACGCGCCGCTCGAGGAGCGCCGCACCCAGGCCGTGGCGACGCGGCGCACGCTCGACGTGAAGACCGCCGAGGAATTCGGCAAGCTCGATACCGACGCCATCACGCGCGTCAAGGACGAGGCGTGGCCGGATGTCTCGAGCATCGACGAGCTGCACGATACGCTGCTGGTGATGGGAGCGCTGCCGGTCGGGGAAGGGGGAAGTGGGAAGGGGGAAGGGTGGGATCGGTGGTTCGGCGAGTTACGCGAGGCGGGGCGCGCGGGCGTGCTCCAGACGTCGACGCCGAGGTGGGTGGCGGCGGAGCGGCTGCCGATGCTCGCTGCGACCTATCCCGGTGCGGTGTGCGACCCCCCCACTCTCACGGCACCCGAGCGCGACCGCGCGAGGACCTGGACTCGCGAAGATGCGATTCGCGAGCTGGTGCGCGGGTGGCTCGAGGTCGTGGGGCCCACGACGGCCGCGGCGATCGCCGTCACCCTCGGCCTGCCGCAGGAGGACGTGGACTTCGGCCTGGGCGCGCTGGAGCAGGAAGGGTTCGTACTGCGGGGGCGGTTCACTCCCGGCGTGGCGGAGCTCGAGTGGTGCGAGCGGCGTTTGCTGGCGCGGATTCACCGTTACACCCTCGACCGGCTGCGGCGCGAGATCGAGCCGGTCACCGCGGCGGACTTCATGCGGTTCCTGTTCCGCTGGCAGCGGCTCACGGACGAGACCCGCGCCGAGGGACCGGAAGGGCTCGCGGCGGTGCTCGACATTCTGGACGGGTTCGAGCTGCCGGCGGGGGCATGGGAGAGCGAGGTGCTGCCGGCGCGAGTCGCGGACTACGATCCGCTGTGGCTCGACGGCCTATGCCTCTCGGGTGAGATCGCCTGGGGTCGTCTCAGCCCGGCCGCACCGGCAGGCAATGGGGGACACAAATCGGGCCCGATTCGAACCACGCCGCTGGCGTTGTTCCGGCGCGAGCGGGGC